>JAGVZY010000013.1 GCA_018302225.1 Candidatus Woesearchaeota archaeon | reverse complement strand
GTAAAAATATATTCATGATCTTTTAGTTGTAGTTTGTTTAAATAGCCTTTAAGTATTTCTGAACAAAGTAAAAGTCTTATTTTTCTTCCAAAAGTTTTACTTGTTTCTTCCCTGATAGTTAGAATATAATAATTTCCTTTGGAGTCCCATTCTAAATCTGAAACTCTAACATTCATTAATTCTGTTGGCGCTCTTATTCCTGAATCAAATAGAAACATCATCAAAACTCTATAATCATAAGCTGAAACATCGCACATTTTTTTAACTTGGTCTATTGTGAAATAATTAAATTTAGGTTTTGCATCCTTGCAATCTAAGTCTGATGTTATATCTGGAATCTCTATCCCTTCTTTCTTTTTTATTCTTTGATACCAGTGCCAAAAGGTCTTAAGTATTTGGACATAATTACCTACTGCTTTGAGAGGTTGATGATAATATCTTTCAGAACAAATTTCTCCTCTTCTCATACGATTTATTAAAACTAATAATTCTTTCTCTTTGCTAACTAAATCTGCTAAAGAATGTAAGCCTATTTCTTCTTGAAAAATTATAGTAAGAGTATGCATTTTTGATTTTAAGTTTCTTAACCTGCCATAACCTCGTGGGCCTTTTTTTGAAACTGGAGAAACATTAGCTCCGATTTCCATGTCTTCAAGAAAATGTATAATAAGGTCACAACTTGGCTGATTTACCCCTTTAATTTGTGAGCCCCTATTACGCCAGCCTTTATACATGGCTTCATGTTGGTGTGGGTCTAGTTTCATTTTTTGTGTCCTGTGCTGGGCTTGATTTATAAAGAGAGTCGTAGACAAAAGGATATTTTTGAGTGTCTAATCGACCACTATTAGGTGGTTTGTTCTCTAGTTACAATAAGGTTACACTAAGATAAGAAAGGATGTCGGAGAAAGTAATACTTAAGAAATAAATTAGTTTTTTAGTGAGGGCTAAAGATTATTAGAGACGTTATTTACTTCTTTTATAATTTGTCTTCTAAATTTATAAGTATTTGCCCACCTTGCATAACCTAGCCATCCTTCAATACTCCCTAAAAAGGTTTCGTGGGCTATTAGTCCTTGCTCTAAGTCTTGCTTTAAACTTTCAAATTTTCTTTTAAATTGAGTAAGATTTCTTTTTCTTAATAGTTTATGATAGTAGAAGATTCTATAACCTAAAAAGCTTACCCCTTTGTGTAAAGGAAAGATTTTAGACTTTTCTGGATGCAATTCTAAATCTAGATTTTTAAGATAATAACCAATTTTAGTTTTGTATTCTTCCAAGAGTTCTTTATTTGAATGTAAGATTACAAAATCATCAACATATCTTATGTAATATTTTGCTTTAAGTTTATGTTTTATGAAATAATCTAGTTCATTAAGATAAACATTTGCAAAGAACTGAGAAGTTAAGTTTCCTAAAGGCATTCCTTTTTCTTTAATTTTAGTATTAAAATTATTTAATATTTTTTCGATGAGGAATAGGGTATTTTTGTCATTTATTTTTCTCTTAATAATTTTTAGTAAAATTTGATGATTTACACTATCAAAGTAATGTTTGATATCTGCTTTAAAGATATATCCTAAAACCATAGACTCTTCTTTTGCGCTTTTAGGAGTTCTTCCATTTTGGCTTATTATTCTTTTAAACTCATCAAATCTTTTTATAGCTTTTAATGTACCTTTACCTTTTCTATTTGCATAAGAATCATAAATAAAAGTTTTTTCAAAAATAGGTTCAATGAGATTAACCAACGCATGATGAACTATCCTATCTCTAAAATGTGAAGAATGAATAACTCTAGTTTTGGGATCTCTTATAATAAATTTTTCTAAGTGACGGGGAAGGTATTCTTTAGATTCTAATTCGCTCTTTAATCTTTGCAACTCTAAATCTTTATTTTTAAGAAAGTCTTTAATATAAAATAGGCTTGACTTTCCTTTTTTAGCTTTTTTAAAAGCTAATTCTAAATTCTGAATTGAACAGATTTTTGAATATAAATTTTTGTATGATTTCATCGTAATCTGAAATGGATATTAAGTCCAAAGACAACAAGGGTTATTCCGAGCGAGGAAGTCTCGTCTTTTTTTGAAGATTTCGAGTTAGTAGGATTCCTATTGCAATTAAGGTTGACCCTATCGGAATCCGCATTGAACCTCGCGACAGATGTAGCAGTTTTATTAAGTTTCACCATAACTTTAATATTCACTCAAACTTACCCAAGGTTTTCATCACTACTAATTATTGTTATTGAATTTTATGACATAAAAAATTATGCGCTATAAAACTGCGTGTAGCCCAAGTTGTATCCTTTCATTGATTTTCTATGGGAATAGAAGATCTCTAGGAAGTCTAGGACGTGAATTTTAGAACTAAATAAATTTAATAAACTTTCCAAGTTTGCAACAGTTGAATTTTGCATTTACGCGCCTTCGGCGCATCCATATACCCCGAGCGAGGAATACGAGACAGAAGGATCCCCATAGCAACCAAGGTAGACCCACCCGAAACCGCATTGAACCACGCGACAGAATTATCTCTTGGGTGTGAAAAATAAATATTTTTATTTTTTTTATATTCATTAATTTTAGAAGGTTTAATTGCTAAACCTTGCTTATTAAAATCTAAATCAGCAAAACCATCTTTCATTAAACATTTTTCTAAAGATTTTGGAGTTTCAATTAAACTATTATTTTTAACTGAATAATTAATTAAACTGAAATTATCTTTTTGATCTTTCTTAAATCCGGCATTTAACCAAACCCAACAATTTTTACTTAATCTTTGATATAGGCTATCAATTTCAGTTGGGTCTAGAGGTTTATTATTTCCATCATAAATTATTTGCTTTCCTTGTTTTGCTTGAATTACATTTAAGTAATAAGGCATAAATTCAGCAGGTGAAGGCATGTAAAGATTATTTTCTGCAAGTTTGAAATGACTATCCTTAAAATCTAAATTATTAAACATTTGTTCTTTTGAAATTAAAATATTTGAATTTGGCATTCTTACATAATCTGCAAGATTTATATTTGCTGAAACTTTTATTTCATTTTGAATTTCTGGTTGAGGAGTTGTTTGTTTAATTTTTTTAGAGTTTTCTAAATACTGCTTGTGTGCTTCTTTCATATCCTTTCCGAACATTTTATCTGGTATGTCTAGTGTCATTTTTTATTTTTTAATTGCGCTCGTCTTTCAGCTTCAGCTTCTAAAATATTTTTCATAAAAGACCATCTTCCTCTAAATAAACCAAGTATGTTCTGATCTTTCTCTCCTTGTTTTACTGAGTTGAATCCTTCCATAATATGAGCTTCTTTTTCTTTAAATTGTGTTTGAGTCGTGGCGATAACAGCATCTATTGCACTATAATGATCTTCATTATAATCTTGCATGACTGCAGATTCATTTAATATTCCTGAATAAGCTGAAACAAACTTAAAAGCGTTCATCATTGAATTAAAATAATCTAAATCTTTTGCACCTTTTTCTATAGTTATTTGATCTAATGCTTGACTTAGTGAAACAATTGATTTCGCGGCTCTTGAGGAAATAGGCAATGTTAACGATTCATCAGAACCCTTTTCGTGACCTTCCAATTTATTTGGCCAGCCAGATTTTAAACCCATTTTGCTTCCACCATATTTGTTGTCTAAATAATCCAAACCATGAACTAAGTAAGATGCGATTAAATATTTTTCAATGGGCACGGCGATTTCAGAAGTTTGATTATATTTGTCAATTATTTCTTTTGTCCTATCTTGAGTTTCTTGCTGAAAGTTTACTCTAGGATTTCTATTTTCAACTAACATGTCTAAAGTATCTATAGGTTTTGGTCTAAAATAATCTGTATCAATGATTAAGTGCATTCTATCTTTTAACGCTCTACCCAGATCATTTGAAGATTCTGTATATTCTTGACCTATATTTCCTGTAGCTAGGCCTATACAATAATTTGCACCAATAGGATAATGTTTTCCATCTATTTCAATAAAACCATCAAATAAGTTAAATAGTTGGGCTCTTACTGCAGGAACACAATTAGGAAGTTCATCTACAACTATTAGATTATAATTTATTTTATCAGTAAGTTCTTTGAACTTACCACCTTCATAGCCTCCTTGTTTCAAGGCTTTTAAAAAATTAGGATTTATTTGTTGGAATAATTCTCTTGTATCCATATAAGCAAGGCTATAAGAAAAAAGTCATTAATCGGATTTCCTAAATTAGTTTGGTCTTGCACGAAGTATTAAGTCTGAGATTCTACATAAAGGTAACTCGGATAATGTAATACTCAAATTAAATTTGGATTTATCCTGCTCCCCATTTTATCTTAAAATTCATTCCTTCACACAGCCAACGTGTCGCATCTTTTTTCAGTAAAGGTAATGTTTAGCCACTGAAATAGAATCTCTGCACACATTCAAAATGTACGCGAATTTGCAATTTTTTGATTAATTTAGATGAGACTCGAGGCTAAAAATCTTGGAAGGAGTGTTTCTCTAATGTCACAGAACTGTATATAGCCCCGAGCAGATTTGAACTGCTGTCTCTGCCTCCAAAGGGCAGAATCCTTGGCCGCTAGACTACGGGGCTGTTTAGATTATTTATGATTTTATATACAAGGGTTTTTAATGCTTATGTTTATATCTTCCTCTTTTTTCTACTTTTTCAAATCGAGTTGTAAAATCTTTGTCAGGTTTATAACCTGTTAAAACTTCTTTGAATATTTCTTCTGCATGGATGTAATGTTTTGAATCAACTGCCTGTCTTAATAAATGTAAATCAACTGTTTTGTCTTCTAATTTTTCTGAAATAAAACCTAAACCAAAATCTATGAAAATAATTTTTTTATCTTTTTTTGAGAAAAACATATTTGAAGTTGTTAGGTCACCATGAATTATACTTAAATTGTGGAGTTTTTTTACTCCTTCTCCAATTTTTCTTGAAATTAAAATTCTTTGTTTATCTTCAACAGTATCTATAATATCTTTAACTAAAGGAGAATCTATTTTTTCTATTTCAATTTCAAAGTTTTCTTCAGATGATGAAATTATTTTTGGAACATTTTCTAATTGCGATGCTTTTTCAAGAAGTTTTAATTCTCTTCTAATTGTGGATTTTCTTCTTTCATCATCTAATTCTTTAATTCTATAAGATTTTGGAATTCTTTTCTTTAGAATAGTATTAGCTTTAGTAAGATATAATATAGCTTCTGCACCTTGTTTAAGAATTTTCATTTTTATAGTTTAAAACCTGAGGGTAATTTTCCTTTGAAACTTTTCATTAATTTTTCTGGATTTTGTGAACCTTTCATCATTTTCATAAGCTTTTTTGATTGGGCATATTGTTTTAATAAATCTCTTACTTCTGAAGAATTTAATCCGGAACCTTTTGCAATTCTTTCTATTCTTGGAGGCGTAATAATATCGGGATTTTCAAGTTCTTCCTTAGTCATAGATTGCATAATAAATTTCCATTTTTTTAGTTTTTCTTCTTGAATATTTAAAACATCTTTAGGAATATTTAATGAACCCATTCCTGGAATTAAATCCATAATTTTATTTAATGGTCCCATATTAGACATCGCTTCCATTTGATCGTATAAATCAATTAAGTTATAATCTCCTTTAAGCATTTTTTTTGTGAGATCTTTTGCTTCTGCTTCTGAAAAAGCTTCTTTTGTTTTATCTAATAAAGCTTCTAAATCACCCATTCCAAGCAATCTAGAGACAAATCCTTTTGGATTAAATTCTTCTAAATCATCAGGTTTTTCTCCAAGTCCAATAAATTTAACAGGAGTTTTTGTAATTGAACATGCAGACAATGCACCACCTGCTCTTGCAGTTCCGTCCATTTTTGTAATCACAACACCCGTAATATAACAATTTTCATGGAAAGCTTTTGCTTGTTTTTCTGCTGCTTGTCCAATATCTGCAGATAGAACTAATAAAGTTTCATCAGGATTTATTTCATCTGAAACAGATTTTATTTCTTTGATTAAGTCTTCTGAAAGTGCGTCTCTTCCCGCAGTATCAATTAATACAATATTATAATCTGAAAGTTCTTTTTCAAAATGCTTGTAAATTTTTAAAGGATTTTTTTCGTTTGATAAGATAAATGTTTTAGTATTTATTGCAGAACATGCCTGTTCAAGTTGTCTTGCTGCTGCAGGTCTATAAACATCTAAACCAATAGCACAGACTTTATAACCTCGTTTAGAATAGTATTTAGCAAATTTAACAATAGTAGTCGTTTTACCAGAACCAAATAAACCCACAAACATTATTTTAGAAGGTTTATTTTTTATATTGATTGAAACTTTTTCTTTTCCTAGAAGATTAACTAATTCTTCATAAACAATATTAATTAAAAATTCTCTCTGAGTTATACTTGCAGGAGGTTTTTCATTTAAGGCACGTTCTTTTATTTTTTTAGTTAATTCAAAAACTAAAGAAACATTTACATCTGCTTGAATTAATGCTCTTTGTATATCTTTAATTAATTCATTTAAAATGGTTTCATCTATGAAAATGCTTCTTGCAATTTTCTTTAAATTATCTTTCAATGAATTGCTTAAATTTTCTAAGGCCATTTTATAATCCTAAATTTTTTATTATTTCTGATGAATCAAACTTTTTTAAATTTTCATAATCTTGTCCCATTCCAAGATAAATTATTGGCTTTTTTAAAATATATGAAATAGATAATGCAGTTCCGCCCTTTTCGTCTATATCTGCTTTAGATAGGATAATGGCGTCTATTTCTATTGCTTTATCAAATACTTTAGCTTGTTCTATGCAATCATTTCCAGTTATACTTTCGCCAATAAAAATATTTAAATCAGGTTTTGCAACTCTTTTTATTTTCTTTAGTTCATCAATTAAATTTGTGTTGGAGTGCATTCTTCCTGCTGTATCGATTAAAACTACTTGAATATTTTTTGATTTTGCATGTTGAATTGCATCATATGCAACTGCTGCAGGATCAGAACCATAATCATGCTTAATAATTTTTACTCCAAGTTTATCTGCATGGTGTTGTAACTGTTCTATTGATGCAGCTCTAAATGTATCTGATGCAGAAACAATACAACTTATTTTATATTTTTTTAAAAGATGTACAATTTTTGCAATAGTAGTTGTTTTACCTGTTCCATTTATACCTATAAAATTAATTACGAAAGGTTTTGATGTTGAAGAGTTTATTTTTTCAATTAAATCAAAAGGTTCTACAAAAATTGAACTTAAAGATTCCTTAAAATAATCCTTGAATTTATTAGCCAAATCTCCACGTTTAAATGCCTTTTCAGCCAGTTCGGATTTTAAGTCTTCACGTACTTTTTCTACAACTTCATAAGCAACATTATTTTCAAGCAAAGCAATTTCTATTATTGAAAATAGTTCTTCAAATTTGGATTCTGAGATTTTTGTTGTAGAAATAGTTTCTTTTATTTTGTTGAAGAAACCTTTTTTTTCTTCTTTAATTTCTTGATCCACTTCTTTTTCTAGAGTTTCTATTTTTTCTTCGATAAGGTCTATTTTTTCTTTTTGTTCTCCTTTAGATTCTTCTTTCTTTTTTTCTTTTTTGGTTTCTCTTTTTTCTTCTTTGATTGTTTTTTCTAATTCTTCTTTTTGAATTTCTTCTTTAGAATTATCTTGCGATTCTTGTTCTATTTCTACTTCTTCTTTTTTAATCTTGGAAAATGCATCCTTAATTTTATTTTTAAGAAAAGAAAACATTTAAACCTCCTGTTTTGAGGGTTCTTGTTCTATTGAGTTTTCTTGGGTTTCTGGGCTCTTTTCTTGCTCTTCAACCTTTTTGTTATGTTCAGTTATTTTTTGAATTTCTTCTAATCTTTGAGCTAATGCTTGTTCAGTTTGCGCAGTATCTTCAATTTTCTTTTTATACTTTGTAAAATCTCCTTTTATTGCTTCTTGATTAGTATCAAAATAATCATAGAATTTTTGAGTTAATTTTACAATTTTAGAAGTTCCAAATTTTTCAGTTGTAACAAATCCCATTTCAGTTAGGGCTTGCATATGTTCATAAGTTGTTGTTCCTCTAATTTTTACAACTTCTGACTGTAGAATTGGTTGTTTCCAGGCAATAACCGATAAAGTTTCTAATAAAGGTCTGTCTAATTCTGTATTAGTCATTAAATCTTTGACTAAAGAAACATATTGACGTCTAATATTCATTCTAAATTTCCCTTCTTCTTCTATAATCTCAATTGCAGAATTCTTTTCAGAATAATCTTTAACTAACTCGTTAATAGCATTTTGGACTATACCTACTGAGCCAATCCCAAGTAGTTCACTCAACCTTTGAAGTTCTATACCTTTATTTAAAACAAAAAGTATTGCTTCTATTCTATTTTTTACGTCTTCCATAGTTCAAAATATCAAATTTAAAATTTTAAGTTTTGGTTCAATTTATCTTGAAGCCATTTTGATATCTGATGCTTTTATAGTTTTTCTTCCAGCATGTTTTGCGGCTCTTATGGCCTGATTTGAGATATCTGAAGCTATTTCCTCGAGAATTACACGTAACTCCTCTTTAGCATCATCGCTTACTCTTAAAGCACCAGCTTTTTTAAGTATTTTCTCCATTGCAGCAGCAGGTAATATTTTATCTGACATTTTAGCCTCCTAATAGGTTTTTTAGATTTAAAGAGGATAAAGCTTTTTAAATTTTTTGATTTAAGGCTTAAAAATGTTCTTTTAAGCTTTTTCAGTAGAATTTATCCGTTTTATAAGTTTTAGAGTTGAATGTTTAATTGGTTTTCTTTCTTTAATTACCCAAGGCAGACCTAAAAAGGCGTGAAAAATAGCTTTGAAATAGCTAAACATGAAGTTCAGTCTTATTCTAAATAAAGTTCCAATTAAAAACCGACAAGTTTTGATTATAACTTCTGGAAAAGGTAGATTTAACCAAAATGCCCAGATTATATTTCTTTGATCTAAATAATAATTTTTAGAATTAGATCTGTTTTCTTGGCAGATTGCATGATAAACTATTATTTTAGGGCAATATTTCATAAGATATTTATTGTCTAAGATTTTATAAGCTAAATCTAGTTCTTCTCCTCGACTAAAAAAGTGCGGGTTATAATTGCCGGTCTTTTTTAGAACTTCTGATTTTATCGCACTGCATCCTGCGCCAAAACATGAAGTATAAAACTCTTTTTTGAAGTATTTTTCTCTTGGCAGTGCATGAAACCAATTGCTAATATTTTTTGAGTCAAAAGTTAAAATATTACATTGCACTAAACCCAATTTTGGATTTTTTTCAAATTCTTTGACTATTTTTGAAAGTGCATTTTTACCTAACTTTGCGTCATTATCTAAAGAAAAAATTATATCTCCTGTTAAAATTGAAAAGGCTATATTTCTTGCTTCTATTCCAAGGTTTTCTTTAAATTTTAAAAGTTTAATATCTTTAAAATTCTCTTCAATCATTTCTGACGAACCGTCAGTAGAATTATTATCAGCTACGATTATTTCATAATTTTTATAATCTTGATTAAGCACACTTTCTATTGCTTGCTTAAGAAAATTTCTCCTATTCCAATTTAGGATTACAATAGATATTTTCGGATTGGGTTTAATCATCTTTTATTACTCCATGAGATATTTTTCTTAATAAAGACCATAATGGTGTAAGTTTTAATTTAAAAAAATTTAGATTTTCTTCTGGATTCATCATCATTCTTTTAAGTTGATATTTATTTGTTTTAGAAGTATTTAAACCAAAGTCTATTGTTACTGCATATTTATATCCTATTTTGATGGCGGCATCTATAACTTTTTGGTTATATAATCCATAAGGATAACATAATATTTTAGACTCTTTGTTTATTAAAGATTTTAAATGTTTAATAGGAGAATAAATCTCTTTATCTAATTCTTGGGGGGTTATCTTTGTTAAATCTGGGTGTGTTAGAGTATGAGACTCAAATTCTATTCCTGAATTGCTCATTTGTTTAATTATATTTTTTGTTAGGAAATCTTTTTTGTTAATTAAAGAAGTTGTTAAAAATATTGTGGCCTTAGAATTATATCTTTTTAAGATTGGAAAAGCAACTTCATAATTATTTATATAACCATCATCAAAAGTTATAATAACTGAATCTTTTTTAATATTCTTAAAATTATTTAACTCATTAAAAGAAATAATTTTATAATATCTTTTAAGGTATTTTAATTGGGATTCAAACTGCTTAGGTGTTGCATTAACCAAATGAGAGTCTATATTTTCTTGTATTTTATGGTACATTAAGATGATTAAATATTTTCTTTTTGAAAATTTTCTTAGTAAATTATAAAAAGTCAAAAGTCCTGAATAGTAAAAACAATTTCCAAGTAAATTATAAGTAAAAATTCTTTTTTTATATTTCAATTTTACACCTTTTTATTGTCTAACAATAGGATATCTAAGTATTGCACCGACTTTTCCTAATTCTTTTAATTGCATTCCTTCTTTTGTTTCTGTTGATATATACTCTGTTTTAGTGCTATATTTTTCGGCTATAGTTTCTAGCTCTTCTGCAGTTTTATCTTCTATCGAGTCTGAAAGAAGTAAGGTATCTACAACCCCCATTTCAAGCATTTCTTTAACTTGTGCAATACCATAAGCAATTTTGTTTTCATCTTTTGCAAAAGTTTCAAAGAATCTATTCATAAGCTGCTTTTCCCTAATGATATCTTCTTTTGCAAGCACATCTTGACAAGATTCAACTAAATGATGCAAACCTGATTCATCTGTATAAGTTAAATCTTTAACTGCGACAATTTTTCTTTGTAATTCATCATTTAAACAATTTGAGTCTATGAATTCATTTTTAGTCATTCCAGGTCCACCAATCAAAACTCCTTTAATATTTGTTTTTATTGGTAAAAATTCTGTGTTTGCTGCATCAGCTACACGTATAAAAAATTCTTTGGTTAGATTTTCTCTAATATTTCTGAATCTGTTTGCAGACTGTCCACCTGTTTTAAATTTTCCTGGGACTGAAGAATGAAAATATTTTATAGTGATTATTGATGTTCCTTTTAATAATCCAATTGTTGCTTCTTTTTTGTCTAGAACAATTAGAGCATAAAAATCAGTATATTCTAATTGCTCTTTTAATGGATCTAAAACAAAAGTTTGGTCACATCGATATAATCTTGTTTTAATGGGTTTTGGAGGTTCGATTGCCCAGACATTTAAATCCACTTTTCCTTCTCTTTCTGAAGTATTTCCTGAAAAAATAGCCAAACCATTTGAGGGGGTTTGTTTATATAATCTTAATGATCTTATCATTCTTTCGAGAGCATCTATAACATTCGTTCTTGTTGAGGCAGATTTGATGTTTTGTGCGGTTCCTTGTTCTTGCTGTAAATGTTGTATAACCTTGTTAATATCATATTCTTGAGGGATATAAACTGAAACTAATTCTGTGTGTCTACCTCTAATTAATGAAAGCTCGTTAATTATCTTCTTTAGTCCGTGTTTTTCTTTTGCATTCATGTTAAATTGTTAGTCTTGATTAAAAGTAATTTAAATAAGAGGGTTTTTTAATTCTTTCTAAAAATAAGTCACGCTTTACTTAGAATTTTTGCTTCGCATTTTGCAAGTTTTTTGAACTTCTCTGCATCTTCCAGAGTTCCTACTATAGTTCCATAATGCATAGGAATTGCTATTTTAGGTTTTATTGTTTCGGTGCATTTTGCTGCTTCTTCTGAATTCATAGTATATGTTCCGCCAATAGGAATTAAGGCTAAATCTATATCTTTTAAATTAGACATTTCAGGAATTAGATCTGTATCTCCTGCATGATATATTCTTTTATTGCCCATATTGATTATAAAACCTACCCAGTCATTTTCTTTTCTATGAAAGTTTTTTCCAATATTATATGCGGGGACTGCTTCTATCTCTATATCTTCTATAACTAATTTTTTTCCTGGCTCAACCAATTTTAAATTTTTAATTTTATTAAATGTTAAAGCTAATTTACTTTGACAATCTGGAACTGTAACTATAATTGTGTCTGGCTTAGATAATTTAATTACATCTTCTGGACTACAATGATCATAATGTTCGTGAGTTATTAAAATTAAATCGGCTTTTTCGGTTTCTGTAGTTTTGAATGGATCTATATAAATTATTTTTCCTGAATTAGAGATTAATTTAAATCCGGAATTTCCTAACCATTTTATATTTTCTAACATTTTAAAATTAAGCAAATGAAATTTGTAATTCTTTACCAAAACTTAAATTTTGAGTACTTGTAACTGCTTTCAAATCCTCCAAAACTTCTTTTAATAAAGATTCGTCAGGTTTAGTTAAAACTAAGTTTATTGGTGTTTTAAGTGATTTTTGTTGTTTATTTTTGAATTGCCTTACTTCTGAAAGAATTTCTATAAACCTATCTCCAACTTTTTCTAGATCTTTATTAATTAGTTTTTTGTCTGATTCAGGCCATTGTGAAATATGGACTGAAATTGATTTTTCTTGTTTTGTAAAATAGTTTTGATAAATTTCTTCTGTAAAATGAGGCATTATTGGTGCAATTAATTTTAGACATGAAAGTAAAGAAGTGTATAAAGTGTATTGTGCTGAAATTCTTGCATCTTTTCCTCTTTTATCTGGATTATATAATCTATCTTTTATTATTTCTAAATAATTATCACAAAGTGTATGCCAAAAGAAATTTTCTGTTTCTGATTTTACTTTTGAATATTCATAAGCATCAAAAGAATCTGTACAATTTTTAATTAATTCATTTAATTTTGAAAGTAAATATTTATCCATAAATTCTAATTTCTTAGGTTTTTGAAGTTTGTAATCTTGAAGATGCATCATAGAAAACTTTGAAGCATTCCAGAATTTAGTTATAAATTTTTGTCCTGTAACTAAATCTTTTTCTTGGTAAGCTAAATCTTCTCCTAACTTTGAACCTGCTGCCCAAAATCTTAGTGCATCTGCAGAATATTTTTTAATAACTTCATTAGGGTAGACAACATTACCTTTGGATTTGGACATTTTTTCACCATAGGGATCTGAGACATTTCCAGAAATAATTATATCATTCCAAGGTTGTTTATTATTATGATAAACACCTTTTACAATAGTATAAAATGCCCATGTTCTAATTATATCATGCGCTTGAGGTCTTAATGAAAGAGGATACATCTTATCAAAATCAACATTCTCAAAACCTTTATCTTTTGCCCAGTTTAAAGCAATTTGAGGAGTAACGCTACTAGTCGCCCAAGTATCCATAACATCTTTTTCAGGAATTAATTCTTCTTTGTGTCCTTTAGGTTTATCTGATAAAGGATCTACTGGAAGTTCTTTTTCATCTGCTAAAACTATAGAACCGTCTTTTTTATACCAAACTGGAAATGGAACACCGAAATGTCTTTGTCTTGAAATACACCAATCCCAATTTAAATTTTTAACCCAATTATCATATCTAGATTTCATGGATTTTGGATACCAATTTATTTTATCTCCTACTTTCAAGAATTTTTCTTTATTATCAATAACATTTATGAACCATTGTTCTGTTGCTAAAAATTCTATTTCTGTTCCACATTTATCGTGAACATTAACATTGTGAGTAATTTGTTTTTTAGATTTTAATAAATTTTTATTTTCTAACTCTTCAAGAATTACTTTTCTTGCATCCCTTATTGAAAGACCTTCAAATTGTTTTGCTAAAGAGTTTAATTTTCCTTCTTTAGTTAAACATACTCTGGGTTTTAAATTCTTTTTTTGAATTGCATCAACATCAAATCTATCACCATAAGAACAAATCATTAAAATTCCTGTACCTTTATTTATATCTGCTGAAGGATCTGCAAATATTTCTACTTCTTGCTCAAATATTGGAACTATTGCTTTCTTACCTATTAAGCTTTTATAACGCTTATCTGAAGGATTAACAAAAATACAAACACATGCAGGAAGTAATTCTGGTCTTGTTGTTGAAATTGTAATAGTTTTATTATCTTTTAATTTGAATTCTATTTCATTAAAAGTTGAACTTAATTCCTTGTCTTCTAATTCTGCTTGTGCAATTGCAGTTTGACAATTAACACACCAAATACTAGGTGCAGCTTTTTTGTAAACTAAACCTTTTTTATATAATTCTATAAAAGATTTTTGTGAAGTTTTAATTGAGTGAGCATCAATTGTAGAATAAGGATTTGAAAAATCGCAACTCATACCAATATAGATCCAATTATTTATGAAATCTTGTTTTATTTCTTTTAAAGTATTTCTACATAGTTCTACAAAATCTTTTCTTGACATTTTTGTAGATTTTACAGATTTCATTTTTTCTACCATTCTTTCTGTAGGTAGGCCATTGTCATCTGTTCCAAAAGGATAAAAAATATTAAAATTATTCATTCTTTTGTATCTGACTATAAAATCTTGCTGAGAATATGAAAAGGCATGCCCTATATGCATTGCTCCAGAAACTGTTGGTGGTGGAGTATCTATACTATATATAGGTTTTTTAGATTTAGGATCAAATTTGTAAAGTTTTTTATCTATCCAGTATTTTTGCCACTTTTGTTCTATTTCTTGTTTGTAATCTCCTAAATCTGACATAAAATATTCCACAGAAAATGACTATTTAAAGCTTTTGTTAAGGATTTATCCAAAGAACGAAGTATTTCTTGATATAATACTTCTTAGAAATAAAAATAATAAAGCAAGCATTAAACACAAAATGAAAACGATGAAATAAGGTTTTAGAGGTATTTTACTTCTTCTTATTGGGGCAATTTTTGGTCGTATAAAAGGATTTTCTTTTTCAGCTGGAGGAATTATTAATTTTTTTGCAACTAATTGTTTAATTTCATCTTTCTCTGATTCTTTCAAAGTTGATTTTGTTTTAGTTAGGCTAATTTCATTTCTTGCATCAGTTATAGCTTCATCTACATCAATTATATTCCAACCTTTTTCAAGAAGTGCATCTCTTATAATATGAACAGGTATATTTTTACTAAATTGTTCTTTCACATAATCAGATAATTGTTGTTTAGGCATTTTAATTTTTTATAGATTTAGGATTAGAATGTGTTTTATTATATATACTCTTCGTAGGAATTTATGGAAAGCTTTAAAAATGAAAGTTTAATTTATAGGCTTGTATGGGAAGGTAGCTCAGCTGGGAGAGCACATTCTTAAAACTTCGGGTTTAGGAAGCTCAGACGGCTGAAGACCGTGGGGTCGGGGGTTCAACTCCCCCTCTTCCCATATTTTAAATATTTTTTCGCCCTATTTAATTTATAAGGATTTGAAAAGCCTATCTCATTAACCCATTTTTCTAAATTTTTTTGTCCGTTTAAAGCGACTTTGTAGGTTAAATTTTTTGATTTATAGCTCCAAATCTTGGGGACTTTAAATCCCTTTTTAATTAAAGCCAATTTTATTTGATTTGCTAAATTAAGACTTGAGGTGGTGATTTCTATTGAAGGATAATTTAATACGCCGGGTTTTTTAGAAACAAATACAGAACCATCTGTATCTACTATCCCGCGTAAAGTAAATTTCAGTAAATCCCAACGAAAATATATCTGGGAAGGTATAACTACATTAAAACATTTATTTATGCCGCAAGGTATATTAAATGAATTAGATAAGGTGGAAACAATTTCTTTGGAGTTTATTACCATTCTTAATCCTCTTTCACGTATCCTTATTTTTGGATTTTTCATCCAAACACGAAAGATTAATTTTTTTAATTTTTTATAATATAGATTATCATTATTTGGGTGGCCTACAAAACCTATTTGATACTTATGATTTTTATTGTAAATATAACCATCCCCTATTAAAGCACCTATTATCTCGGCTAATTCAGAAGTTAGTTGCATAATAAAGAATAACCATTTTAGTTTATATACTTCACGCATAGCTGTCATCTTGTCAGGGTGGGCTAAAAGAGCAATATTTATATATCAAGATAATTTAGTTTTGCTAAGGTGATGTTTATGAAATCAAAGAAAGGTGCGATTGAGCTTTCTATGAATACTATTATTATAGTAATTATAGGTATTGCTATGCTTGGTTTGGGATTGTTTTTTGTTAATAAAGTAAGGCTATCATTAACAGGAGCTATAGATAAATCTACAAGTCAAATGGATTCTGCATTAAACGATGCTTTTGAAAGTGGTGAAACTGCATTTATTAGACCTATGAGTATTGAAACTGGAATAAATTCTAGAAAGACTTTTGGAATAGGATTTGTTAATGAAGGTAAGGATTGTGAGTTAGAATACAATATCAAATCTATAGGTACCACAGATAAGAATATTGCATTTGTTGGTGGAAAGGGTACTGCAAAGGTTTTAAGTGGAGCTAAATTTACAAAGAATAATATCCAGCTTAATGTTCAAAAAGGAACTCAAGTAGGAGATTATGAGTTTGAGTTAGATTTAAGTGGAGATTGTGATTTGGATGGAATTAATAATCCTACTTTAATAGTTAATGTAGTTGCAAAATAAGGTAGAATAAGAATAATTTTATATACCTTTATTCTTTTTTCTTTTTATGTTTGTTTTTAATGATTTAACTAAAAAAGAAGAAGAGTTTAAAGTTAAAAATAATTCTGTAAAAATATATGTCTGCGGTCCTACAGTTTATGATTATGGACATTTAGGGCATGCAAGAAGTGCTATTGCTTTTGATATAATAAGGAAATTTCTGATTTATTTAGAATACAAAGTGAATTATGCAATGAATGTAACGGATATTGATGATAAAATGATTCAAAGAGCAAATAAAGAAAAAACAACTGTTAAAGAACTTGCAGAAAAATTTACAAAATATTATTTTGAGGATATGAAAGAATTAAATGTTCTGTATCCTGATAAAATGATTAAAGCTACAGAAACTATTGATTATATAATTAAAATAATTAAAAAATTACAAGAAAAAGGTTATACTTATGAAACATCAGATGGAGTTTATTTTGAAGTTAGGAAATTCAAGAAATATGGGCGATTAATAAAGTTAAATAAAAAAGATGCTAAAAAATCTAAAGATAAAAGTGGAGAAGATAAAAAAGATGCTCAAGATTTTGCATTGTGGAAAAAACAGAAACCGAATGAGCCTGCATGGAATTCTCCATGGGGAAAAGGAAGACCCGGATGGCATATAGAATGTAGTGCTATGATTTTAAAACATCTTGGGGAAACTATAGATATACATGGCGGTGGTTCTGATTTAATATTTCCACATCATGAGAATGAAATTGCTCAAAGTGAAGCTGCAAATGGTAAGCCTTTAGCAAGGTATTGGATGCATAATAATATGGTCAAGGTTGATGACACAAAGATGTCTAAATCACTTGGAAACTTTTTTACAATAAGAGACATTCTTAAGAAATATAATTATAGAGTTATAAGATTTTTTTTAATTGGGACTCACTATAGAAGCCCTATTAATTTTAGTGAAGAAAATTTAATTAATTCAAAAAATAGTCTTGAGAAAATTGATAGATTTTTAGAAGAATGTAAATCCCGAAAAGATGCAGACAAAAAAAGTGTTGATAACTTCTTAAAAGACTTTGAAAATGCAATGAAAAAAGATTTTGATACTCCTAAGGCAATTGCAATAATATTCAATTTTATTAAAGAATTAAATAAAGAAGAAAAAGGTGGAAAGATTGCTTTTGATGCTTTTGTAAAAATAGATTCTGTTTTAGGAATTATGAAAACAACTAAAGACAAAATTCCTGCAGAAATAAAAAAACTTGCAGAAGAAAGAGAAAAGGCAAGAAAAAATAAAGATTTCAAAAAAGCAGACCAATTAAGAAATAAAATTCAAAAGAGAGGATTTTTACTTGAAGACTCTTCTGAAGGAGTAAAAATCAAACAAATTAGCTAAATTCTGAGTAAATTATTTAAATAACTTGAAATAACTTCTATTTGTGGAAAAGAGGGATAAAAAGATACTAAAAATAGCTATAGTCGCTTTAATTATTATAGTTATACTTTTATTATTAAGAGGATGTAAAGTTAGGTGTGGTTCTAATAGTGATTGTAACCCTCAATTGTGTGAAGGTGTGTGTGAAAAAAATGGAGATACTTTTTCTGGACAGATGAAATGTGTTGATGGTGGTTGTTTCTGTGTCTGTGAAGGCAAAGCAGGTGTTGGGCAAGAATATAAAACTGAAGTTGGAGATTTAAATTATAGTTTGGTTAGTTCAAGAAAGCCATTTGGTAAAAATATGTTTAGTTTAATCTTCCCTAATCTTGGCAAAAGCGGATTGAGTTGTATAGATAAAGATGGTGATGGTTATGGTGAAGGTTCTGGATGTAAGGGTTTAGATTGTAATGATAATGATAAGACTATTTATTTAGGTGCACCAGAAATTTGTGATAATAAAGACAATAATTGTGGTGGAAATATTGATGAAAATTGTGAAAAATTCTGTGGTAACGGTAATATAGATTCTGGAGAAAGTTGCGATATTTATAATTGGGGCAATATAAATAATTGTACGGATTTAGGGTTTTTTAGTGGAAAACTAGTTTGTGATGAAGAATGCCATTTTAATACTCAGGGTTGTAATTCTATAACTCAGAAAGAAGTCGAATGTAGTAATGGTGTGCTTGATGTTGGTGAAGAGTGTGACACTTTAGCACCAAAAGGAAAAACTTGTAGAGACTTTGGAAACTTTAAGAGTGGAAATTTAAAATGTAGTAATGAATGTAAGATTGATAATTCTGAATGTTCTATAAAACAAGATTGTTGTATTGATGCTGATGGAGATGATTATTACACCTTAAAAAATACAGAAAAAGAATGTTCTGAATTAGGTTCTATATTTACACAAGAGACATTTATTGAAACTTTATCTGATCCAACTAATCTAGTTTGCGTTCCTGGGTCTAGAGTAACTGATTTAATAGACAACCCTCTTAATTTAGGCAATAACAATTTGATAGATGGCACTCTTTTAGACAATAACAAATGTTATGAAGAGGTTATTGAAAGAATACCTAAAAATCCTGGAGATAAATTAGTTACCTTAAAATCTCAAGGAATAAAATATTGTAGAGATAAATTAAATACACAATCACAAAATTATTGTGGTAATCCACATGAAGAATATAATACTGAATTAAAAGGGAAAGTGGTCTTTTCTAATAATCTATGGATTGGTGCAGTAGGAGAAGGATTTATTTGTGAAAATGAGGTTTCTGTTGGATCTTGTGACATTGAAGTTTATGATAAAAATATGGAATTGATTTTAGAAAAAGAAGTAAATTTGAATAGTGAGTGTACTGGAACTACCACAACTAAAATTTGTCAATTAAATTTGGATGGTTCTAAAATGAATTATGAAGATTATACTGTAGGATTTACAATGAAGGATGATTATAATAATAAAATAATTGAAACATCTCAGCCAATTAGTAATATTATATGTACTTTAGATATTGATTGTTATGCAAATGATAAGTTTGAACAAAGTTGTGAAGAAGTGTGTAGTGACTATGGATTAGGATATGATTTCCCAAAATGTAATAATGATGCTTATGGAAACAGAGGTTGTTATTGCAAGTGTATTTCTAAAAATGTTAATGATCAAGCTACAAGTAAATGTTTTGGTGTTGGTTTTGTTAATCTTGGAGAACCATTGGAGATAAAACATAGATCTGGTGGATTAAAAGGGGGTTATCATACACCAATATCAAGTATGAGAGTATTAAATCTTAAATTTTTGGGGAATAGGCTCTCAGTATATAATATAAACCCGCCATCACCTGGGACTTGGCTATGGGGCGGAATAATTCCCACCGAAGGCATGGTAGTGCCGTTTTATGATCTTCCATGGAATATTGACTGTAGTTCGGAAGCACTTAAATCAGGTTATTATCTAATTGATGCAGACCCCTATCAATATAATTCAAAAAGATCAGGTTGTATGTCTTCATGTCAATGTGTAGACTTTCCACCTTCAGGTTATTTTGTGGATGGTAGTCTTGGTCCTACTTATGGGAAAATAATTGAAGGTTTGGGTGATGTGCAAGATTCAGATGCAGAATATTCTATAGATTGTTGTATGCAAACTGGTCAGTGTGGCTATTATCCTTCAATAACTTCAGAATATAAAATGAGTTCTGTAAAAAAAATATCTGTTAATAAAAATGGAATTACAATCCCAGAAAATAAAAATCCTCCTACATCAAAAAAAGGTTCTGATAATGAAGGCTATACAGAAATTATTACTAAAAAATTAGTTGAATGTAAGGTTACTCCACCAAAATGTGAAGGCACTGAATGTGTTGAACCTAAAAAATGTGAAGGATTAAATTGTATAATCATCTTACCTAAATGTGTTGATAATGATTGTACTCAACCTAAAAAGTGTGAAGAAGTTTGGCCAGATTTAACTAATCTTCCAAAAATACCTTTTATAAATTTAGATGCTTCAAGTTCGTTTTTCAAAGAATTATTAAATAACAAACCAATAAATATAGATACTACTTTAAAAAAATGCACATCTAAAGTTTTAGATTGCGATGATACTAATCCTTCAAAATATCCTGGTGGCCCACAAGATTGTGAATGTAATTGCCCTGTTCGAAATGAGCCTAAGATAGATCAAGTTATTTATTGTAATAAAGAAATTGATCCAAGTAATCCGAATTATTGTGAAGATTTAAACTTAGAACATACCTTAAATTTAGACAATTCAGATCAAGATTATATGTGGGTAGGTTTTATATTAGATGATGTTAGATGTAAGAATGGTTATTTTGATTTAAAATGTGGTTTTGATATTATGACTTATTTGCGTGGAGATGGCATAACCAAGGTTTATGATAGTGGTGTCAGAGTTACTAGTACAGATGGAATAGGAGAAACTTTATTTGAAAAAAAAGATTATACTAAAAGAACATGTTATCTTAATGAAAAAGCATTTTGTCAGGTTAAAATTTCTAAAAATGAGTTAAATGAAGGAGAATATACTGTCGCATTCCAGGGAAGATATACTCCATTAACTCCTGGAGGTACTTGGACTGTAAGTAAACCTGTAAACTTATTTACAATTACAAAAAGTGAAATTCAGGAAGCAATTTCAGAAGATATTATACAAACTAAAGAGATTAAAGAATATGCCTTAAAAATTCCTCAGTTTAGTGAAATGCTAAAAATCCATAAACAAACTATATGGTGGGAGGACATTGTTGAAGCATACCCTTCTGAAAGTGAATTTGAAAATTTGAAAGGATTGGGGTGGGAAAAAATACAATTTACTTTAACTCCAACTACTGCAAAAGATGGATTTATTTGGAATTCTCCGAAGGATAAAATTACATTACATGATGAAAAATGTTCTCTTCATTCCCCATTATGCACTTTGGCTTTTGGTGCTGAAAAGCGTTATTCAAAAATGAAAGCAATAAAAATTTCAACTAATACAAAAGTATCTATACCTAAAAATATTAAATATACTCTGGATGGAAATAAATGTACTATTGTTTCTTGTGACAAGCAAGAAGATCAAGTCCTATTAATTGGGAGTGATGTCAGGAGACCTTATGCTGAGAGTAATATAGGCAATTATATTACTTCTATCAAGGAGGCAGGAAATAATCAGATTAGTGCTTCGTGGAGTTTTAGTTTTGATGAAAGTGGAATACCTATGCCAGCTCATGAAGCGCGTTTTTATATTAGTATTTTATCTTCAGAAACAGAAAAATTATCAGATCTTCCGTTTATAGGTCAAATGCAAAAAGATATGAAATGCGAGATTATAAATAAACAAGAGTTTGCAGGAATGTGTTATGATCTAGACATAAATCAAATAAATGTAGAAACAATTGTGCTTCCAAAAGATGTAGAATATATACCCTTACTATGATTACTAAAGAACAAGAAGATAGGAAAAATGAAAGAAGAGATTTATTACTTATCGTTGGATTATGTTTAATTGTGATTTTAATTGTCTTGTTTCTTATTTTTCATGGGACTAGCAAGTGTGTTTCAATTTGTAAAGAAAGCAATAAGATATTTAATGGGAGTGTGAATTGCATTCAAGATAGTTGTTATTGTACTTGTGTAAATGATAAAACTAAAAATACAGAACAAATAGTATTACCTTATCTTAAATCATCTTATTCAGATAAGGATTTCAATCTTTCTGAAATAAAAATTGTTGGACGAGATTTAAGAGAGCTCTTTAATTTAATAGATATAGAATTTATAGATGAAAAAACAGTTAAAATCGAAGGGAAAATTTATTATTTAGGTGGTGAAGATTTTTTGTATTTAGATAGAGGTTTATTTCCAGATATAAAAGTAAGATGGGTAGAAACCAAAAAAGGAGATGTAGCTGATTTAGATATTATTGAATTAATAAAAAAATATGGATGGTGTGCTACTTCTCCGTCATCCGATTGTCCAAACTACCACAGAACTTCAAAAAATCCAACTTATATTTCATCTTCAAATGGAATTAATGCAGGAGGTAAAAGCTATTCTGTTCAAAATAATAATTTAATTGAAACTACAACTTTTTTGGGTGGTTTGATTACAACTACAAAAAATATAGAAGATGATGGGACCTTAATAAACGGAAAGTATATCCCCTTGGATAGTATAAAAAAGGCTAGTATTAATGAAGATTCTTGTTGGTGTAAAAATAGGGCAGAATTATTTATTTTAGATCCAATTTATTGTAATCGCGAGGTATCAAGAGATTTAAAATGCGATTCTGTTAATAATTATAAACAAAGTTCAAGCGAATTGTGGATTGCAACTCCTATCCAAAGTAAAGTTTGCACACAAGGTAAAATCCAGGACATTTCTTGTAGAATCTTAATAAAAGATAATAATGGAAATATAGTGTATACTTTAAATTATCTACAAAAAATAAACTGTGATTTAAGTGATAAAACTATTTGTCAAATAAAAGTTGATGCGAATAATTTTGTGGGAAAATATAAAGTTGATTTTGAGATTACTTATTTAAAAGAAACAGGAATAGATAAAAAAGTAGTAATTAAAAAGCCAAATAATCCTCTTGAATTGTTATTATGTGAATCTGTTAGTGATTGTTCTGCCGATAGGTTTACTGCAGATTGTGAATGTAAATCAGGGTTTACTGCAACACCCGGTTGTATACTTGGAAAATGTCAATGTTTATGTGAACCTGTAACTAATCCTTCAAAATGTAGTGTTAAATATGGAAAACCTAATTTTGCAGGAACGCTAAGAGAAGGTTTAGGATGTAATGAGGATGTAACACAATATACTAGTAAAGATTTATTTTGTTCGAATCATAAGCCTGCTGATGCTCCTGATGGTGTAACTTTAGTTTGTTGTGATGATGGACAATGTGGGAATGCTTAAAATTCTTAATAAAGAAAGATTTTTAAACCATATATTGCTTTGAATTAAAAGCTTGAAAAAGCGAAAATAAGCTTAAAAATAAAAAATAAGGAAAAAAAGGTTAAAATGGGGACAATATTCGATTATAGTGCATCAAAATTAATAAACAAGGCAGCAGAAGCTTTAAAATCAGTAAAAGAGATTAAATCTCCTGACTGGGCTAGCTTTGTAAGAACAGGAAGAGCTAAAGAAAGACCTCCGACAGAGCCTGATTGGTGGTATAAGAGAACTGCAGCCATATTAAGAAAAATTTATTTATACAGCCCTATTGGAGTTTCAAAATTAAGAGTAAAATTTGGTTCTAGAAAAAATAGAGGTGTAAAACCTGAAAATTTCTATCCTGCATCTGGAAATCATATTAGAAAAATGTTGCAACAATTACAAAAAGCAGGATTAATCGAAGAAAGTAAAAAAACCAAGAAAGGAAGAATAATTACTGCTAAAGGAAAATCATTTTTAGATAAATTGGCTAAAGACTAAAATGGCAAGATACAAACATATTTCAAGAAAGAAAAGACTGATTAAAAAAGGAAGACAAACTAGATGGGCTCCGTTTTGGGCAGTTCCAAAAAAGTATGGTGCTGGAAAGAAAGTTCATCCAGGTAGAATCACTGCAGTTAAAAGAAGCTGGAGGAGAGTAAAACTTAAACTTTAATTTTTAAAATGGCTGAAGAAAAAACATATATCATTCCATTGAGAAGCAGATGGCTTAGAGCTCCAAAGTATAAAAGAAGTAAAAGAGCTGTTGGTGCTTTAAGAGAATATCTAAGTAGACATCTTAAAAGAGATGTGAGAATAGGAAAATATCTTAATCATGCTATTTGGAGTCAAGGGCATAAAATGCCTCCAGGAAAAGTAAAAGTAAGAATAGAGGAAGATAAAGAAAGCATGACTGCAGAATTATTTGATGCTCCTAGAGCAAAGAAAGAAGAAAAAGTGGAAAAGAAAAAAGAAGTCAAAGCAGAAGAGACTAAACCAGAAGTAAAAGAAGAAAAGAAAACTGAAAAAGTTAAAGTTGAACAAACTGAAGAGAAGCCAATTGCAGTACCGAAGAAAGAAGTAAAGGCTAAAGTTGGGCACTAAGTTATTTAAATCTTAACTTATTAATTCTGAATATGACTAAAATAATTATAAAAGAAAGTATAACTAATCCTAATAAAGGTAAATATCCTGAAATGCGTGAGATTAGAGAACTAATTGAGTATGGGATTGTAAATATAGATAAACCTGCAGGACCTACATCCCATTTAGTAACTGCAAATGTTTCTAAGATAGTTGGAGCTAGTAAGGGTGGACATTCAGGAACTTTAGACCCTGGTGTAAGTGGGGTGCTACCAGTTGCATTTGACAAGGCAACAAGAATAATGGAAATATTTCTTAAAACCGGTAAAGAATATGTATGTTTAATGAGGCTACACAAAGAGATTGATGATAAAATTCTAAATAAAGTGTTTGACAAGTTTAGAGGTAAGATACAACAATTACCGCCTGTAAGATCAGCAGTTAAACGTCAATTAAGAGAAAGAGAAATATACAAAATAGAAATTCTTGAAAGAAAAGATAAATTTGTTTTATTTAGAGTTAGTTGCCAAGCTGGAACTTATATAAGAAAATTATGTTCTGATATTGGTGTATTAATTGGTGGAGCGCATATGCAAGAACTTAGAAGAACTAGAGTTGGACCATTTAATGAAGATAATATTACTACAATAACTGAGATTAAAGATAATTATGAGTTTTGGAAAACTAAAAAAGATGAAAGTGGATTAAGAAAAAATATAATTCCAATTGAAGAAGCTGTTTCCTTTTTAAAGAAAATTTGGGTATTGGATTCTGCGGTTGAAAATTTATGTAATGGTTCTGATTTATATTCTGGTGGGATTTCCGCCCTTGAAGATGCAATTAAAAAAGATGAAACTATTGCGATATTTACATTAAAAGACGAATTAGTTTCTATTGGAACTGCAAGGTTAGATGCTGCAAAGATTAAGAATTCCAGAAGTTGTGTTGCAAAGAATGGTAAGGTGTTTATGAAGCTTGGAACTTATAGATAATTAGGTATAAACAATTAAATAACATTCTTTTGTATCTAAAATATTGGTAAAATTCGAAATTGTTGCTTTTATTTTTTCAGGTTCTGCTTGTTTGTTTAATTTCTCTGCATTGTCTACTTTCATGAAATTTACTTTTTCATAAACTGCAAATTTAGATAAATCATGCAAAGGTTTTAATGAATTTGAAAGTGAGAATTTTGTATCTCTTATTAAAAATCCTTTGTTTGCTAAAGTATTAACAATATCGTAAACTTCTGAGAATTGCATTCCTGACTTTGCAAAGGCTTCTGAAGGGGTGAATTCTCCCAGTATAATGGCTAGTTTGAGCATTTTCATTTGACTTTCTGGAAGTGAATTTATTTCAGGTATTTTGAATCCAGAAGCAGTTTCTATATTGTTTATTATTTGCCCATTATTCAAATTAATTAATAAACTGAAATCTGAAAGAGTTTGAGTTTTACTTGGAAGTTTAGATTTGCATTTTAAGAATATGCAAGGAATTAATTTTATTTTAATATCTTTATTTCCTTTTATTATTTGAATATCTTGCAAAGATAATTTTTGTTTTATTATAGGCATTAAATCTGCATCTTGTGTTGAATTTACTAAACTAGAAATAGTTTCCATAATATCTACTGCTTCTCCACCATGTTTAGATTTTCTTGTTCTTATGTTTACAAAAATTGGAACATTAACTGCACCTACGACTAAAGCTGTACCTATTGGAAGATTTTTTATTTCTTCTGCAGATTCATTAGTTATACCTTCTACTGAAGAAACAACTGCTCTTAGATCATTTGGATTTGTAATTTTAAGTATAATTTGTGTGCTAACTTGAGAAAGCGCATTTTTTTCTATTCTTGAAGGTCTTTGAGTAATTAAACATAGACCTAAACCAAACTTTCTTCCTTCTGCTGCGATTTGTCTTAATATACTTGAAGATTTTGCTTCTTTATAATTTCTTTCTGGAATAAAATTATGTGCTTCTTCAACTACTAATAAGAAAGGGGGGATATTTCCTTTTTTTCTTTCATCGAATAAATCATAAGCTAATTTGTAAACTATTGCTTCTTGCAATTCTGGCGGTATGCCTTTTAAATTGATTATGGAAGCCTTATTAGGCTGTACAATATCTTTCATAGATACTGGATTATCTGAGAAAATGTTTAATTTTTTTATATATTCTAATATGCTAATTAAAACCCATTTAGCATTACTTTCTTCTGTTTCTAATGAAAGAATAATTTCTTGCATATCAAAATTATTCATATTTTTTAAAGCAGAATATAATATTCCTATTTGTTGATTATTTAGTTTTGCAGGTAAGAGTTGAATTAAGGTTGTTGGAGAAAGATTTGCAACAGACAATTTTAAAGGAATAGCTTCTGGATTTGATTCTGTGTCTGGAGCATATTCAATTATATTATTTAAATAAGACTTTGGTTCTAAATTAAAAGTTTTTAATTTTTCTTTTTCTTCAAAATTAGGATTTTTTAATGCAATATATTCTCCATGTGGATCTATAATAACTACAGGTATTTTTTTGTCAATTATTTCTTCTAAAATAACTCCAACTGTGTAAGATTTTCCAGAACCTGATTTTGCTAAAACTGAAATATGCTTAGTTAGTAATCTATTAATATCTAAAAAAACATTTAAAGATCTATTTTCAATTCTACCTAAATAAACACCATTATTATTTTTTTCTAAGCCCAATATTTCTTTAATAAATTCATCATCTGCTGAATTAACTTCTAAACCTGGAGAAAAAGGTGTCCTAATAGGAGATAGTTTTCCTTCTTTTCTTAAACCAACAATCAAACAATCTGCAATAGTCTCATTAACATCTCTTTTAAGTTCTATAATTTGACACAAAACTATGCCTTCTGGAGATTCAACTTTAAGATAGTCAAATTTCTTTGCTTCTTGATCTAATTTAAATTGAAAGTAGTTTGTTGAGGTTTTTCCTATAATTTTTCCTAAAAGCATAGGTTTATTTGTGCTGGAAAGATTTATTAAGATTGTTATTTGTTTTTAAACAAATGGAAAAGATAGTTATAGACTCAAAAGTACCTCTAATAGGTAACATTTTCTTTGGTATAATTGACAGAGGAACTAATGTACTGCAAGTTAGAGCAACTACACGATGTAATTTGAATTGTATTTATTGCAGTGTTGATTCTGGAGTTAATTCTAAGCTTCATAAGTCTGTCTTTGAAGTTAAATTAGATTATTTACTTAATTGGGTTAAAAAAATGGTTGAGTTCAAAGGTGAAGGTGTTGAAGTTCATTTGGATAGTGTTGGTGAACCTTTGATGTACCTCCCTATTATTGAACTAATTAAAGAAATTAGAAAATTAGAAAATGTTAAAATTATATCTATGCAAAGTAATGGACAGTTACTTAATAAAAAATTAATTAAAGAATTAGATGACGCTGGATTAAATAGAATAAATTTGTCTATAAATAGTTTAGATGAAAAAAATGCTTGTTATATTGCCGGAGTTCTAAAATTTAATATTAAAAACTTACTTGAAAGTATAAATGAGCTTAAAAAAACTAAAATAGAGGTTCTAATTGCACCGGTTTTAATTCCAGGTGTAAATGATAAAGATATAGAGGAAATTGTTAAGTATTGCAAGGATAATGAAATTAAATTAGGAATACAAAAATATGAAATATATCCTTATTCTAGAAAAGTAAAAGAAGCTAAACAAGAAAGATGGTATCATTTTTATAAAAAATTAAAAGAATTTGAACAAAAGTATAAAATAAAATTAGTTTTAAATCCTAAAGAGTTTGGAATTGAAAAAAGGCCAAGGTATCCAATAGATATTAAAAAAGGTGATAAACTAAATGTTGAGATAGTTATGCAGGGGTGGTTGAATGATCAAAAAGTTGCAAAGTATAAAGCTGCTTCTATAACTATTAGAAACTGTTCAAATAATATTGGTGATAAAGTTAGAATTAAAATAGTAGAAGATAAGAACAATTTGTTTATTGGCGAATTAATTAAAAGTAACTAGATATTTTATGTTTAAATTCTTCGTGTAATAACCATAATACTAAAAGTATTGAATCTATTGATGCAAATACCTGAACCATAACTTTTTCATCTTTTATTAAGTCCCAACCAATACCTACAGCACTAAAAGGATAAATAGGATAAATATAACCTGCTAAGATTGCATCTAATACTAAATGGACACTAAAACCAAATGCAATTGCAAGTAAAGGTAGTCTCCACTTCTTTATTATTAAAACAAGAAGTACTAAAAATAAAGGTATCATAAATGTGTGAGTATAAACTCTATGAACACTATTTAAGTTTATATTATTATTAAAAAATAGTTTTAAAATCCAGAATAAAGCAAAATCTAAATCTGGAAGTAAGCCAGCTATACCTGCAATTAGAACATGATATCGTTTTATTCCATCTTTATAGAGATAGTCTCTAATAAACTCTGCTGAAACTAATGCTGTGAGTATATGTGTTACTGCGTAAGGCATTCTCTAGAATTTAGTTATTTACTTTATAAGCTTTTTCATCAAAGCATTTACTACTTGTGGTGATGCTCTTCCTCTTGTTTCTTTCATTACTTGTCCAACTAAATAGTTAAATGCTTTTTCTTCTCCATTTTTATAATCTTGAAGAACTTTCTCATTTCCTTTTAGAATTTTTTTACAAATAACTTCGAGTTCATTTTCTGAAGAAACTAATGCAAGTTTGTTTTTTTCAACATAAGATTTAATATCAAAAGGTTTTTCAATTAATTTTTCCATAATCTTTTGTGCTGTTTGTTCTGTGATTTTCTTTTCTTTTACTAAAGTAAGTAAATCAATTAAATGTTGCCCGTCAATTTCCATTTCTGAAAGCTCTTTTTTATTATAGTTTAAAACTCTTAAAAGTTCTCTTCTAAGCCATTTAGCTGCAAGAATAGGGTCTATTTTAGTTGCAATTTTTTCAAATAATTCTGCTAGAAACAATTCTGAAGCAATAGTTTCTGCATCTTCTTTTGGAATTTTATAGATTTTAATATATCTCTGAACTTTTTGATGCGCTAATTCTGGAATTTCTTTTTCTACTTTTTTAATTAAAGGTTGTAATTCTATGATTGACAAATCTGGATCAAATATATAACCATAATCTTCTTCTGTTTCTTTACTTCTTAGTTTAAAAGTTAATTCTTGTTCAGGATCCCATGCTTTTGTCTGCTGCTCTTTTGATTTTTCTTTTTTTTGCACTTCTAATTCATAAGTTAGAGCCTTACTTATTTCTTTAAATCCTGAAATATTTTTTATTTCTATTCTTGCCCCGCCCTCTACTGAAATATTTGCATCTGCTTTTATTGTTGCATCTTTTGAATCATAGATATTTAGATAATTTACTCTTTGTATTAATTTATTTAAGAATTCTCTTGCTTCTTCGGGTGAAGTCATATCTGGATCTGAAACAACTTCTACTAAAGGAATTCCTGCCCTATTATAATCAATTAAAACGTACTGAGAAGATTGCATTCCTGATGGATGAATTAAAGCTCCTGGGTCCTCTTCTAGATGAATTCTTTTTAGATTTACTTTTTTACCTGAATCTAAAACTAAAGAGCCTTTTTGTCCTAGTGGAATTTCGTATTGAGTGATCTGATAATTTTTAGTCATATCTGGATAAAAATAAGTTTTTCTTGAGAATATTGCTTCATCTGCAATTTCAAAACCTAATGAAAGTGCTAATTTTAGAGCATTTTCAACTGCAGTTTTATTTAGAACAGGTTTTGAACCTGGATGTCCTAAACAAACATGGCAACAATGAGAATTAGGTTCTGAATCTATTTTTGGAAGTTTACAGCTACAGAAAAGCTTTGTTTGAAGCTTATTTAAGGGTATATGAACTTCAAGACCTATTTTTACCATGGTTGTTATTATTAATTTAGTATTTATAATCTTTATCTTGTTAGAATATAAAGTTTTTTAAGTTTAACATTAAATTTTAAATTATGCGAACTATACTAGTATTTGATAATGATGGCGTTTTAAGGGATGAATCTAAATCTTATCAAAAAGCTATCTCTCAAACAGTTTTTGATTTTAGTGACAACTATCCTTCAGAAGAAGAATTAATTGACTCTATGAAAGAGAGTAACGATGACTGGCAAAGAACTTATAATATTCTTAATCAAAGAGGAATAAATATCAAATTTGATGAAGTGAAGGAACATTTTCAAGATTTATACTTAGGAAAGAAAAGAGATTTTACAGGATATATTAATGATGAACCTTGGCTAATTGAAAATATACTTTTATATAAACTTTCCAAGCGTTATGAAATGGTTATTGTTAGTGGTGCACCACGTGAGGAAATAGAGTTTACTTTGAAAAAAAATTATGCTAGATGTTTTTTTAATGAAATTTGGGGTATGCATGAATGTAATGGAAAAAAAGATGGTTTAGAAAAAGTAATTGAAAGATTTTCGCCCCCACAAATTTTATTTTGTGATGATCGACCTTCACCTTTAAAAGAAGCTAATACTCTTTCAAATGTTAAAGCTTATGGTATTATACCTCCACAAAAATATAAAGGTTGGGGTAAAACCCTTAGAGAAGCTGGAGCTAAAAAAGTTTTTAGAAAAGTTAATAACTATTGCAAGGCCATTTTAGAAGGAAGAATTAAATAAAAATTATATTCTTAAAAATAACTCATCAAACTTTTCTGTGTTTTAGTTTCTTTTATTAATAGACTCTTAGAAAAAATATCTTGTAAATCATAGTGAAGTATTTTCATAACATAATCTCTAAAGAAATTTAAAGAGGAATTTAAATCTTCAAAAATAGAAGGCGGTGAAGAGATTGATTTTCTTGAAGTTTCTCTACAAACCCAAACACCCATAGGATACTTATATTCAGGAGTTTCAACTCTAAAAATTAATACTCCTGCTTGTCTTCTTCTTTGTATTAAGTATTCTAATATTGGAAGCCTTGCAGCATAGTAACCACCTACACAATGCTCTGCATAGGTTGTTCTTCCTTTATAAGATTCGTAGTCTGTTGAGATTTCGATTTTTCCTGTAAAATTCCATATAGAACCAGGTAAGAAACCTTCAAATAGTTCATAACTCCAAATACGTGGCATTAAAAGAATAAAATAATGATTTCCAAAAAAAGTAGCATAATAAAATTCATACTTGTCTATTGTTTCATAACCTTTTACTTGATGTATTAATGATTTACCTACTATATCGTCTACAGCGGTTATAGACCATCTTGTTGAAACAAACTTTCTATTTTTTGCTAACCCTAAAGTCCCTATAGATAATAATTTAGACATATCTGATTCTTCATGCCCTTTTGAATGTAAAATTTTGATTGCGTCAACTGCTTTCAAATCAGAATCTGAAACAACTTTATCTACATAAGTAGGAATTTTAGGATTATCTGTTAAAGTTATTTTTTTTAATTCTGCTTTTGGTCCAGAAGGCAAAGTAACTTTATCAAAATTAACTGAAAGTTTTATTTTTTTATTTAATTGAACTTCTGTATCTAAAGGTTTTGAAGACATAGAAATTAATTGTGCAATTTCTATAAATTTTTTATTTAATGAGAAATTTGAACGTGCATCTTGTGCATTTGTTTGAAATCTTGAATTTACTAAACTTGATCTTGTTTGAAATAAACCTTCTTGAGAAATATTCTGTGAAGCCCAAATTCTTGGTGACTCTAGAAATGATGTTGATGTACTCCAATCTTGAGAAATAATTTCGTTTTGATCTAATTCTGGAAGATTTAAAATTCCTACATTCATTTTTGGGTAGGCTAATTTACTTCCCACAAAAACACTTGGAGGAGTTGCACCAAAAAACTCATCAGAATTAATATCTTTTATTTTAAAAATACTTTTTTGAGAATAAATAGGACAATAATCTAGTCCACAAGCTAATGCCCCTTTACAAGTTATACATCTTTTATCAAACATTAAACTAAAATAGTTAATTTAATATTTAAATAATACGCATAGATGTCACAATGTCAGAAAGTAACAGTTTTTAAATAAAATTTTATAAAAACAATTTAAAGGGGTATATAAAGGTTGTATCGAAACGTTTATAAATTCCAATTACATAAAAAATTACAATGGAATTTGACGACTTCGATGATTTCTTGTTTGATGATTATGAAGATATGGCTGAATTCGACAAGGAACTAAGAAAAAGAGAAGTTGAAGAATATTTTAATAGAAAAAAGCCAAAGATTGCTTCTTAAATTTTAAAAAATATTAAAAATTAGTTCTTATAAAGCTTTTTGATTGAGGTTTTTAGAAGATTTCTTAAAGAGCTTGATTTTGCCTGTGAAACCCTTGATTTTATTTTTGTTAAGTCTGGCTTTTCGGTAGGTTTTTCTGTTAGCTTTTTTTCGGGTTGAGGTTTTTTTTCTGAAGGTTTTTGAATTTGTTTAGTTTTAGGTTGAGGTTTTGATTGTGGTTTTATTTGTTCTTTCTTTTGAGCTAGTTTTTGTGGAATTTGTTTGATAAATTTAGATTTAATAAACGGTTTTTTAGAGTATTGTTTCTTTTGGAAAGGCTTTGCTTTTTGTTTAGACAGTTTTATTTGTTTTTGTTTTTTAATTTGAGGTTTTGATGATTTTTTTTGTTTGGCTGCTTCAACTTCTTGAGCTTCAAGTTCTATAATCTCTTTTTTTATATCCTCTATTTTTCTTGAATTATCTTCTCTTTCAAGAAGTTGCCCGCACTCAGGACATTTGAAACCATACTCCATTGCTTGCTCTTGTTCTAATCTTATACATTCATCTTTACAAATAAAGAAATTTCCTTTTGTTTCTCTATCTAACCTATTTCTTAATAATTCTAAACTTTTTAATCTAAGGGATTCTGAAAGTTCTTTTGCACGTTTATAATTAAAAGACCAATAATAAATATACCAACCTTTAATTTTGTCTTTCTTTCTTGTAAATGAAACTAAGTTTTGAGATTGAAGTTTATAGAGTTTGTTTCTTACTTCATTAACAGATATTTTCATCTTTTCTGCAATTTTAAACTCACTCACATTTGACTTATCTTTTATTAAATTAACTAAAAGAATAGTATCTTCTCCGGCTATATTTGAAATTAATTCAGATAATAATTTGTTGGAAAGACGCATTTAAACACCTATTTTGTTTGGAGATTGAGTAGTTTAAAAACATTTCGGTAAATTGGATAGATTTTATCACTTTTAAAGAATGAGAAAGTATTTTAATACTAAAAAATTTAATTAGTTTAACCAACGGAGGTGCCTATCATGGGTTTATTTAGCAAAAAGAAAAGTTCGAGTTTTCCATCAAAGCCAAATTTCGAACCACCAATATTTCCTTCAAGTAATAAATTAGACATTCCAGACTTTCCAAGTTATGAACCTTTAGAGCAACCAACTAGAGAAGATAGTTCTGCAATAAAAAATGCTGCACTTTCAAATGAAGATTTTGATTTTCAAAGTCCAAATTCACAGCCCGAAACTTTTACAAAAGATCATGCTCAAGAAATTTTTGTAAAAATAGATAAATATAGAGATGCTCTTGAAACTATAGAAAAAATAAAAATAAAATTAAGACAGTCTGAAACTATAATTGAAAAACTTGAGGAAGTCCGTGAAAAGGAAGAAAAAGAATTCAATGATTGGAAATCTAGCATCAGCGAAATAAAACAAAAATTGTTGTATGTAGATCAGAATCTTTTTGAGGCATAAATAGATGGTTGAAGCAGTTCACGCAAAGGTAAGAAATCCTCTTAATTTGAGGAGAGCGGTATTAGAGTCTGCAATCTCCTCAGTTAAAATTTTAAAAGGATATGATGCGATTAAATCACTTAGACAAGAAAAAAGGAAACTTGAATCTGAGCTTCAAACCTTGCTGGACAATGTTAATTCTGAGATGCATTTATTAATAGATAAACAGCTTCCAGGTATAAAAGGATTTAAGATAAAAGAAGAGAAACATCATCATGAAAAAGAGATAAAATCTGAAAAACCTGAGAGTAAAACTGAAGTTTCTGAAAGAAAGATTAGTAATATTCCAAAAGTTAGTAAAAAACCAGTCCATTTAGATAAACTTGATGTTGAATTAGAAAGTATTAAAGCTAAAATGAATAGTTTATAAGCGGATTTATTTTTGATTTGTTCTTAAAAAACATAGAAACCTTTATAATTAAATAAGTTTTTAGAGAATTTAAATTAAAATGGCTGAAAAAGTAAGCATTCAAAAGGATTTAAAGCTTAAACAAGAGAGCATATTTGACATGGGTGAGTTATATAAACTCATGTATAGATGGGCTAAACAACACAATTATTCTGATTTTATAGAAGATGAATATGTAGAAAAGATTTCTGGAGAAACTAAAAATCTTGAAATTGCATGGACTTGTATAAAAAAAATAAATGATTATGTAAAAGCTTATATTGAAATTAAATTTATGGTTATTGCGATGGTTGATGTTGAAGTTAATGTTGATAATATAAAAAGAAAAACCAACAAAGGAGCCATAGATATGAGGTTTACTTCTTATTTAAAAACTGATTATGAAGATACATGGGAAAGCAAACCATTAACAAAATTCTTTAGAGGAATTTATGATAAATATATTAACAAAGAAACAATAAAAGATTATAAAGAGGATATTCAAACTGAAATGTATGAGTTTATGGGCGAAGTTAAATCTTTCTTGAATTTGTATAAATTTAGAGGAATACAATAAAAATTAGTTTATTATTTTTTGGAGATAGTCTCTTTTATATTTAAATTTATTTTGTCTCGCTAGTTTCTTAATAGTTTTATCAAAATAACTTCCGTATTGAGCTGCAATTTTTTTTCTAAATGCAAATTCTTCTGGAAGTTCGGATTTTAAAGCACATTCTCTTAAGATTATTTTTCTTTCAGTTTTGCTGATTTTAAATTTTAAAGGAATAGAATAAGCATACTCTATTAATTCTTTTGATAGGTAAGGGCATAAAAGAGTTATTTTGAATAGATTTGCAATTTTTGTATCTCTCTTTATATCCTTGTTATAAACTAACTTTAATTCATCCCAACATTCTTTATTAAGATCTTTTGAAGCTAGGGTGCCAAGAAATTTCTTTTTGTGTTTGTGATAACCTGCAAAAATTTCTTCACTGCCTAAACCAGTATAAATATCTGAAATATTAAAAGTTTTTGCAAGTTCTAGTCCTGCATAAACTACACAACCTACACTTAATTTAACATATCCAGCAATTTCTTCATTTTTTAATTCAGTTTTGAAAAGAGGCGCAACTTTCTTTAAAGTTGTTTCAAACTCTTCTAAGGAATAAACTTTTTTAACTAGTTTAAAATTTAATTCTTGAGATATTCTTTCAGCCCATTCTAAATCCTTTGATCTTTTTGTTCCAACACTAAAACAAATGAAATCACAATTATTCTTTTTTAAAATCCAGGCTATAAAAGTGCTATCTATTCCACCAGAAAATAAAACTCCTAGGGGTTTTTTAGATTTGTTATATTGCTCTAAAATAACTTTTTCAGATAGATAGTATAATTGAGGTATTATTTCTTTTTTAGAAGTAAGGGGTTTTTTAGGTTTAGTAAGAGTTTTTATGAATTTATTCCAATCTGCTTCTGTTTTAAATAAATTAGGCATAAATAAAATAAAAAAGAAAGAAGTTTAAAAAGTTTTAGATAAGCTTTTTCTGTTGCTTATCCATTCTTCTTAACTCTTTTTCTGAATAATCTGCTTTTTTGCTTCTTACCCCACTGTAAATGGATTTTACAAGGAATATTGCAAATAATATAAGCACAGCGTCTATTAAAATCCACATGATTCCTGTTTGTTTTGAACTTGCGGAGCTATACCATTCTTTAAGCTTGTTTACTTTTTGTGCAGCAGGAGTAACTGAAACAGATAGAGTTTTCTCTATTGGATCAAATGAACTTGTTCCTCTTGCTTTTAATGTAACTATTGCAGTCTTTTCAGAAGTTGTTAAGTTTCCTTTTGGAGTTATATCAATGTAAATATTATTATCTCCAGCATGTAATGTTTCAGATCTTGTGTCAATTGCACTAAACCAGTCTCCAACAGATGTTACACTTAGATAGGCTTCTATATCTTTGTCATTGTTATTTGTAATTAATAAATGCAATCTGTTGTCTTCTTGTGAAAAATCAAGAGCAGTTGTTACTGTTTTTAATTCTACACTTGAAGGTTTTACAATTGTTGAAGTTCCTGCACAATCTAAAACTAAATCTATGAACCTACTTTTTGAGTCTTTACCATCATTGTAGAAAGCTATAACTTCTATTGAGTAAATTCCTGCTTTCGCAGTTTCTGGAATAACAAACGGTATCTTATAATCTGCTGAATCTTCAGAATCAATATCTTGTTTTGTGGAATACTCATTAAGATTTAAAGCGGTGTTTTTAATTTGAACATATTGCTTCTCATCATCTTTCTCACCATTATTAACTAAAGTTACTGCAAGATAATTTGTAGAACCACAAACTGCTTTATTTGTTCCTGATAAGTCTACTGATTTTATATAGATATCTCTTGATTCAGTTGATGCTTCGATAGCAACACTTTTTTGTATACATTGCTCATCTTCTTTATCATCATCGTATGCTTTTACAATAACCATATAATGATCATCTTCATCTAAATCTTCATAAGGCATGATTAATTTTAATGTAACTGTTTTTGAAGTTTCTTTTTTAAGTTCATTTGTAACTTTTGCAGTTGAAAGATAATCTTCGTCATCTTCCATAGTGTCTACATTAAATAAGAAAGCTTCAACAGTAATATCTTTTTTATCATCTAGGTCGTCATTTCTTGCCTCTACTTCAACTGAAATTTCTTGACCTGGTTTGAAACTGTCACCAGCATCTGGCTCGTTTATGTCTACTATTTTAACATAACTTCCAACTTCTCCATCTTCACACATGTCAGGCTCTACTCTAATTGTAAAGTCTAAAACTTTTGAAGTTACTGAGTTTCCAAATGTAATTTGAGTTACATATTTACCAAATTCTAATCCTGAAGGTAGATTTGCTGTAACATCTAATCCAGTTGATTCTCCAGAGATAAGATTGAAACTGGGTTTACTGAATGTTAAAGTTATTGTCTTGTTTAATCTATCAGTTAAAAGGCTTTGATTATAAGTTGCAGTTATTGCACTTAAATCAATATTACCTGTGTTTTTTATTGTAAATGAAGTTGACTTTGTTGAATCTGCAGGTGTAACAATTAAAGTTGTTCCGTCAACTGTTAATCCTTTTGATTCTGGTATAGTTAATGAAACGGCATAAGTTGCTTCATTTGCATTGTCTTGTGATTTTGCGGAGATTGTTCCTGTATAAGTACCAGTGGCTTGATATGGGGGTATTGCAATTTGGTAATTTACTGTTGTTGAATCTCCATAGAATATATCTAAATTATTTGTAGTAAATGTAACTAATGAGGAATTTACTTTTTTAGTTGAGTCTGTAGTAGATGTTAAATCTATTGAAGTTAAAGTTACATTTGCTAATTTTGCATTATATGTTAAAGTATAATCTGCATCTGTATGAACTGCTTTTGATGTATAAATTTCTGAAACTTCTGTAGCAGTTAGTGCTCTTTTACTTATTCTGAAATCATCTATTAAAGAATCTGCAGTATTTGCACCATTATAATCTGAACCAATCATAAATTTGGTTGCAGTTATTGCTAAAACTGGAGCTTGTGCCCACTCTACTTTTTTAACACCATCATAATATAATTTCATTGAACTTGAATCATAAGTTGCTACAAGATAATGCCATGAATTATCTATTGTAAAATCAGTTGTGTCTGCAGTTCTATAATCTGGTGAACCTTGATTTCTGAACATCAATCTTCCTAAAGAATCTTTAAAGATGACTAATGAATTTGAAACACCAATTGTATTGGGAGTTGAACCTTCTAAGAAGAAGAATATATGATTTTTTCCATCTGCTTTATTAAATTCAGGTTTGAACCAGAATTCTATTGTTCCTGCACTTTCATTTAAATTATTTGCAGTTGCATATGCTAATTTTGAACCTACACTTAAATTTGCAGCTTGGGCAAATTGTGCATCTGAATAACCAGTTATTGTTGCAAATCCAGAGAGAGGTGTTCCACTATCACTTGTTAAAGAATTATCAAATGTGGCATAGAATATTTTTGGAATTCTTTCTATTGCATTGTTTGTAGATAATACGAAACTAGATGAATATGTTTCACCTGAATTTGCAGTTATTGAAGTTGAAGCTTGACTTATTCTTATATCTCCTACTGTAGCAGCAGAAACTAAGAATATGCCAAGAACTAATGTTGCTAAAATACTAAACAAAAATTTATTTTTCATAGTTTTACCCCCTAAAACTAGTTTTAAGCGCTTTTTAAGTATAATTAGCTTAAATATAGGGGGTGGCTTTTTTAAAACTTTCGCTATTTTAAAGTAGTTATAGGATGAGAGTTAAAGGTCTTTAAAATCAATAAAATAAGTTTAAAGGCCAAGAGGAGGGAAAGCCATTTAATATTACTAATAATAAACAAGTGATTAAAGGTATAAAGGTATTATCATCAAAAGCGTAAGAATATCTTTTTAGTTCTAGACTTTCAATTACCATACCTACTAAGACAATTATGCTGATTAAGAAGGTAAGATTTGTTAGCCATGAGATAAAGACTAAAGTTGCTAAGTAACCTGTGATTAAACCCTCTATGTTTCTTTTTTTGTTTAATGGGTTTTTAATTTTCCCAAAATTTATCCCAATTAGAGGTGAAATTGAATCTCCAATTATTAGGGTTAATAATCCTATTATTGCTATTTGTTTTTCAAAGAAAAATGTTGAGACTGCAAAACCTAAAAAAAGAAAGAATACTCCTTCTGCAGGAATTTTTGAGTCTCTATCAAATTTCTCTATGAACCATTTTATTATTTTAGGTTGATAATATAAATAAATTGCTGAACCCATTAAAGAAATTAGGAATAAAATAAAGAAATGAATTGAATTTAAAAAATTAAAGTAATACAAGAAAAATAAAACTAAACCAAAGATTAGATGAAATAACTGTCTTTTTGTTTCATTTTTATGCGCCATATTAAACTCTGTCTAATTTTAAAAGAGCCACTAATTTTGAAATTAATTTGTGATTCTTCTCAAGATAAACTATTATGTCTGAAGCTAATAAACCCACGATTACACCCATAAAAAGATCACTTAAATAGTGTACTTCTAAGTATAATCTTGATATTGGAATGAGTATTAACAAAATATAAAAAATCCATTTTAGAGAGTTTTTTGGGAAAAATTTTAAAGTAGAATATACTGAAGCAGTATGATTACTTGGAAAAGAATAACTATTTCTTGGTTCAGTTGTATTAAAATTAAATTTTGAGTAAGGTCTTTGGCGTAAAGTTAAGTTCTTTATTAGAAGACTAGATAATGCAGCTAGACTGAATGAAAAGGCTAAGGCGAATGCAGAAACATAATTTTTACTTTTTAAATCTAGAAAGAGTATGTAAAATATTATTAATCCAATCAGAATAGGGCTACTTAAAAAAGTCATCAAAGGCAATAAAATTATGCTCAGATTTCTTAATTCATAAAAAAAATAAACTATTTTTGTGTCAAATATAAAACTTATAATTAAACATGTAGCTAAAATCAAATAGATATATGCAGGATTTAGTTTTAGTTCATGAAATGAGTCCATAATACTAGATAATATAGGCAGTTTAAAAATTTTATGTAACTGAATACAAAAGTTTATATTAAAATAAAGGAATAATTGTCTAATTATGAATTACTATCAAAAGTTAATATTAAGAATGGTTGCACTTGTGATATTTTCTTATAGTCTTTTTAGTTATATAATTACTCCAATAACCAAATATGTTTTTTATTTTATATTAAGAATATTTTATAATCAAAGTCTATTAACCGGAAATCAAATAATAATTGAAAATAATTTTTTAACTTTTAATAATGCTTGTGCCGCAGTTTCTGCATATTATTTAATTTTTATTTTAGTTATTTTAACTAAGGATATATCTTTAAAAAATATAATTAAGATGTTAAGTTTTGGTTTTGGAGCAATATTTGTTGCAAATTTATTAAGATTAACATTTTTAATAAGTATCTTAGAGATTAATGAGAAATTCTTTGATTTTTGGCATCTGTTAATTTGGAAAGTAATCGCTACTTTGTTTGTTGCTTTAGTATGGATATTGTTAATAAAGCGCTATAAAGTGAATAATACGCCAATATACTCAGATTTAAAGTATCTTATCCAGAATATAAAACTATTTAAATAAATCCTAAAATATACCTACTCTAGGATAGAAAATTTAAAAAATGAAAATAAGCTTTGATACTGAAACAGAAAGTGTTGAAGATTTGAAGGGTATTCTAGAGATTATTAACAAAAGTTTAAACAAACGAAATTCTGCTTTTGAAACAAAAGTTCAGGATATTAAGACTAATTTACCTGAGATTAAAAATCAAATATTTGAAACTATATCTGAACAGGTTGAAAATAAACCTATTTCTATGGAAACTGAGAATTCTGTAATAAAAAGTGCTGAAATTAATACTTCTCAAAATCCAAATGTTGAAATTGAAGATATAAGAAGTATTATACCTGAAATTAAAAGGATGATAAGTTCTCCTGAATCTCAGCCAGTACAACTAATGGTTCAAGAAGTGCCTAAAATGGAAGCTTATCCTAATAGTATAGATAATTCTTATCAGCAACCTGCACAACCACAAGTACAACAACCTCAAATGATAAGTCAAAAAGTGGATATTTCTTTGCCTTCAAATATGAGAAAAACATCTATTACTAATTACGAATCTAGATCAGGTCAATCAGCATTACCAAAATATCAAAGACCTGCAACTGTAGATATGGGTGCTTTGTCCATGTCTGATGGTGCAAGAAAACCTGTTAGCTCATCTGCATCCAGATCATTTTCAAGTTCAAATGATGATAATCCTTATGGTTTGAGATTGAGTTCACAACCTCAAAAAAGTCTTGGAATGAGTTCTCAAGGTGCTCAAACGAGTTCTAATCCTGTAGTAACCAACAGAGAGAAAATAAAGAATTTAGTTGTTGGATTAAAAAGAGCGAGTAATGGACAACCAGTAAAAATGGATGAAGTTCTTAGAAAAGCAAATAGTATGAATATTGGTGAATCTGAAGCAAGAAACTATGTTTATAGTTTGAAAGATCGCGGTGAGATTTAAAACCAACTTTTAACTTTTTCTGAATATCTTTTATAAAGAATATAACATCCTATAATAATTAAAACAAGCAGTATTGTTGCAATTTCAAAATTGTTATTAATAAAATCAATTGCAGACTGTCCAAACCACCCCACTAAGAGAGCGACAATTAAAAATCTTAAACCTCTACTTATCACTGAAGCAATTATGAATTTTGGAATATTAATATAAAAAACCCCTCCAAGAATAGTAAACACTTTGTAAGGGATAGGAGTAAAACCGGCTATACCTATTGCCCAAGCTTCATATTTTTGGAATAGATTATGTACTTTTTCTACTGTTGATTCTTTAAATAATTTTTTTATTAAAGGTTGTCCACCCACTCTCCCAATCCAATATCCTAACAACGCTCCTAATACTGAACCGACTGTACAAATTAATGCATAAAATAAAGCATATTCAGGTTTTGCTAGAGTTAGAACAATTAGTAAGACATCAGGAGGTATTGGGAAAAATGAGCTTTCCATAAAAGCTAAGATGAATAATCCCCATGCCCCAAGTGGCACAAAAGTATTTTTAGTCCATTCTATCAATGAATTAAGAATTTGCATCTGCCTGCAATATTAACAAATCATCCTTTGTTAATTTTTCTCCTCTCTTCATTTTTTCATTAACTTCTTGGATTTTTTGGTTTAAGAATAATTTTGTTTTTTTATTTTCTTCTTGTTTTTTATTTGTTCTTTTCTTTTCTACTTCTCTTTTGAATTTTGTACTTTCTTGTAATTTATCTTCAAGAAGTTTTGCTGTTGAAGTAAATTCGTCTTTTTGAGAGATGAAAGTTTTAAATGCTTCTTCTTGTGTTTTTCTTAATTCATTAATCTTTTTTGTGAATTCTATAAACTTTAAATGATATTCTTGACTTTCTTTTGCTACCTGTTGAACTTGCTGATGTAATTCTTCTGCTTTCTTTTTGGCTTCATTTATCTCTGTAGATAAGCTCCTTGAGACGGATTTTTCAAGATGTAATGTTTCTACTTCTCTTAGATTTCGCTTTAGAAGTTTTATTTCATCCATAACTTTCTTTTCTTGTGAAGGTGAAAGAGCTTCAGTTATAATTTTCATATCTAATTCTTCTATTTTCTTTTTCAAAAAAGTATAATTATAAGTTTTATCATCTCTAGAATAAGGCATTGAAGATCTTTTTTCTTTGAGTTGGGCTATTTTCTCTTTGACAATTAAATTCTGTGCTTCTCGCTGTTTTTTTAACTCATGGACTTTTTTATTTAATTCATCTTTTTTAAATTTAATATCTTTTAATTCTTTTACAAGTGAAGAAATTTGTTTTTTTAAACTCTCTTTTTTTGAGAACCAATTTTCTTTGCTCTCATCAATAGTATTGAGTTTTCTTCTTAAATCTGATATTTCTTTAGGAAGAAATTGGGGATTTTTAGAAAGTGATTTATTTTTATCACTAACTAAAACATCCTTATTTTTGTCAGATATTGTCTCATCTTTCTGCATTATTTAGTTGTTGAGTAAAGAGGTTTTATCCGAAAAGTGCACCTAAACCAGCTGCAGCTTCTTCTTCGCTCTTCTTTTCCTCTTTCTTCTCCTCCTTCTTTTCAGTTGGCTTTGCAGTACTTGCAACAGCAGACTGTGCTGATACAGCAGTTGGAAGTGAAGCTTCTGAGATAGCTTTATCTATATCAACACCATTTAGAGCTGATACAAGAGCTTTAACTTTTGCTTCGTTTACTGTAATTCCGGCAGCTTCAAGCACTTTTTTAACATGTGCTTCTTCAACTTTTTTTCCAGCTTTATGCAATAACATAGCTGCATAGACATATTCCATGGTTGTTACCTCCTAATAATTATTCAGTTTGTGGCAATGAACCTGCTTCAATCTCTGCTTTTGCAAGCAAAAATTTGATTGTTGCATCATTTGTTATGTTAAGTTCAATTGACAAGGTTAATGATTCTCTATGTAGTTTTGAAACTAATAATTTTAATGTTTCAGGTGTTGGATAACCTGTTGCGTATGCTAATTTTACTGAATCTAAGTGTGCACTTGTTAGCATATTTAAATATGCAGTTTCATCAACGTCTAATGTTTTTTTATCATAAATAATTCCTTCTTCATAAGCTGCAACTAAATTCAAACCAATCTCAATTGGTTTCATATTAAATTTTCCCATTAATGCAGCAACAGCATCCTTAATTACTTCACCTTCTTTAACAATTATTTTCTCTTGTTTAACTGCGATTTTTCCTGCTTCGACTGCAGTCTTAATTCCGAATTGTCCAAGCTCTCCAATTATTGGACCTGGAGCAAATGGTGTTGGACCTTCAGGAATAACAATATCTTTTGGAGCAATTTGCCCAGGCTTTGCAGCTGCTACAGTCTTGCTCTTTTTAAGATCTTTAAACAATTTAAAAGGATTATTAGAAGTGAATAATAAGGCAGGAATAGTGTTTTGAGTTAAATTATATAACTTTTCAATCCCCTGTTTTTCAGATGAAATATTTTTAAGAGCAAATCCAATCATTCTTTTTTTAACAACATAAATAAAAACATTTTTTCTTAAGGATTGTCTCATTTTTTGAAGTTGAGGAGAAGGCATATTTGTTAAATCAACTAAAGCCACAACAGGATATTTTAGAGCTAACTCTTCTAAATCCCTTACCATTTTCTTTTTCAAATCAGGTATGTGCGAAACTTTTTTCATTCTTTTTCCTCAGCTTCTTCTTTCTTTGAATGTGCAAATAAAATAATTGGGTTACTCATTGTGAATTTAATTAAAATATTTTTTATGTTGTGCTTTCCTTTTGAAAGTGTGTGTTCTAAAGTTTCTATAATAATCCTTATATTTTCAGCTACGTGTTCTTCAGAAGAATTTTCTTTTCCAATTGGAATTTTTAGAATTGCTTCTTTACCAACTACAAGTTTTACACTCTTTCTAAATTTTTCAACGGTTTGTTTTAAATTATCTTTTGGAAGAATAACTGCACCAAATTTTGGGTTAGGCATTTTTCCTAATGGTCCTAAAACTCTACCAAAAATCATAGCAACATCTTTCATTAAGTTTGCTTGAGAAATGAAAATATCATATTCTTTTGCTAATTTTGAAACTAATTTTGGATTTTTCCATTCACTAAATTCATCTTTTGTGATTATTTTATCACACTTTTCTCTTGCAGAAGTAATTAATTCTGAGTCTACAAAAGCACAGATCTTTATTTTTTTACCTAAATCGTAAGGTAATTGAACATAAGTTTCAAGTTTCTCTGTCTTTAAATTAAAATCTTTTAAATTTACAATTAAGTCCAAAGTTTGATTAAAATTACGTTTCTTAGAACTTGCTTTGAGTTCAGAAATTTTTGTGATTATTTGACTTTTTTCCATTAAATTCCCTCCTACACTAGGTAGTTTTTGTGGGTATGTGAATAGAATTTAGCTTAGGTTTATAAAGATTTTGGAATTTTATGGCCTTACTTGTTTTGCACGTACCCCGAGCGAGGAATTCGAGTCAGAAGGAACCCAATTGCAATTAAGGCTGACCCTATCGGAACCCGCACTGAACCACGCGACAGAATTATCATCTTTAAGTGGGGCAAAATAATCTAAATCTCTAGATTTAATATTTTTAGCAGGTAAACCTTGATAGTTTGCATTTTCTAATAATAAATTTAAACTAATTGGAGTATTTTGCATTAGACATTCTTCTAAAGGTTGAGAATATTTAGGTTCTAATTTTCCTGTTTTAAAATTTAATCTATGTTCATAATTTATATGTAAAATTTTATTTATTACTCTAAAATCTGCATCAAGATATTCTGATCTCCAAGGCTCTTTTTGTGTAGTTATTGTATTATAAAGCTGAGTAACTTTTAACCTTGGGACTCTTTTTCCATTTGAATAATAAACTTTTTCTTCTGATTTTAATAATTTTAGAAAATCTAAAAATTCCCTAATAGTAAGCATTGCTAAATTTTGTTTTTGTGATAAAACATGTTGATTAATCCAATCTTGTTCAAAAAAGAATCTATTGATAGAAATATTTTCATCAGGATATTCATATTTTACAATTCCTGCAGAGTTTTTGTGCTGCTTTCCTTCAAGAATAATTAAATCTTCTGAATTAAATTTTGAATTATTACTTGGATTAAAATCAATAAAATACCCTTTTTTAGGCAATCTTTTAAAGGGTAAGTTTGATGGTTCTGGCATAATCTGAATTTAGTTTGTAAACTTAATAAAACTATCTTAACATCAATTAGCAGAAAAAAATAAAGTAAGTTTTATAAAGTATGCATTAAAGTCTATTTGAATAATGGCAGTACAACCAACAGTAAAAAAAGAGAAACCAATTAATTCTGAGGTTAAAGAATCTAAAACAGCTCAAAAATTCAAAAAGAATGATTTTATAGAAGTTGAATATACTGGAGTATTAAAAGAAAATAATCTTGTTTTTGACACAACCCATGAAGAAATAGCTAAAAAGGCCAATATTTATTCAAAAGAGACTAAATATGGCCCAAGAGTTATTTGTATGGGCAATGGTTTCCTTATCAAGGGTTTAGAAGAAGATATTGAAAAGAATGGCTTGGGAAAGAGAAGTGTTGAGTTAATTGCTGAAAACGCGTTTGGAAAAAAGGATCCAAAGTTATTGCAACTTGTTTCTATGTCTAATTTTAAAAAGCAGAATATTTATCCTTATCCAGGATTACAAATAAATTTAGATGGTATGATGGGTTTAGTAAGAACTGTTAGTGGTGGGAGGGTTGTTGTTGATTTTAATCATCCTTTATCAGGTAAAGATATTAAATATGAGATTAATATAATTAAATCTGTTACTGATGTAAAGGCTAAAGCCGAAGCGATTCTTAAAGGTTTTATAAATAAGCCTGAAATAAAATATGAAAATAATATTCTTGAAATTAAAAATAAATTAAATAAAAATATTATTAAATTTATAGAGATGAAATTAAAGGAATTAATCCCTGAAATAAAAGAAATTAAAACATCTACTCTAGAATAACAACCTTTAAATATAAGATAGACTCTTCTTTTTTTGGCATTTATTAAAAAATTTTAGTTTATAAATTAAAAAGTGGAGGGTAAAATGGTTATGAATTTTTCTAATGGGGAAGGGTATAAACAGCTAAAGACTAATCCTATTGATACTGAATTAGAAGACTTGCTTTCTAAACAAAGAGCAAAAATAAAAGTTATAGGCTGTGGCGGTGGAGGTAATAACACTATTAATAGAATTACAGAAGTTGGAATTGCTGGTTCTGAAACTATCGCTATAAACACTGATGCTCAAGATTTACTTTATACAAATGCAGATAATAAAATTTTAATTGGAAAAGAATTAACAGGTGGTTTGGGTGCTGGAAGCATTCCGAAAGTTGGTGAAGATGCTGCAAAAGAAAGTGAACATGATATTAGGCAAAAATTACAAGGCGCAGATATGGTTTTCATTACTTGTGGAATGGGCGGAGGAACTGGAACTGGTTCAGCTCCTGTTGTTGCAGAGATTGCCAAAAAAAATGGAAGTTTAGTTGTTGCAATTGTAACTATTCCTTTTTCAATGGAAGGACATAGAAGATATGAAAATGCTGTGATTGGTTTAGAAAAATTAGAAAAGGCAGCAGATACTTTAATTGTTATTCCAAATGATAAATTGTTAGAATTAGCTCCAGATTTACCATTACATACTGCATTCAAAGTTGCAGATGAAATTTTAACTAATGCTGTAAAAGGAATTGCTGAATTAGTAACAAAAGCAGGATTAGTCAATCTAGATTTTGCAGATGTAAAAGCTGTAATGAGTGAAGGTGGAGTTTCTATGATTGGAGTTGGAGAATCTGATTCTGAAAATAGAGCTGTTGAAGCTGTTGAAAAAGCAATGCAAAATCCTTTACTTGATGTGGATATTGCTGGTGCAGCTGGTGCATTAATTAATGTATGTGGTGGACCTAGTATGACTCTTGATGAAGCAAGAAGAGTTGTTGAAATGGTTTCTGAGAAACTTGATGAAGATGCAAGAATAATTTGGGGTGCCCAAATTTCAGAAGATTTAGGAAATACCATAAAAACACTCTTAATTGTTACTGGAGTAAGTTCTCCACAGATATTTGGTGCTAGAAAAGCTGCTGCTGGAGCCAAAAGTAAGTCAGAGATGGAGAATGAATTAGGCATAGATTTTATTGATAAATAGTATTAATTTGGTTTTGAAACAAAATGTTTTTAAACCATTAGTTTTTTCTTTTTAATATATGTTAACTAAACTAAGAAGTTTTATAATTGAATGTAAAAGGGTGTTTCAAGTAACTAAAAAACCCAGTATGGATGAGTTTAAAGCTATAGTAAAGGTGTCTGGTATAGGAATACTAGTAATAGGTCTTATAGGATTTCTAGTACAGATGTTGTGGCAGCTTATAAAATAGATAGTATTTAAAAAGCTAAGGCCAATAATTCGAATTAAACCAAAAAAATTGTCAAATGGAAAGCCAAATTTATATTATTAAAACAACTGCTAATAGAGAAGATCAAGTTATGGATTTTATAACTGGGCATGTTGAAAAAAAAGGAATAGATGTATATTGTGTAATAAGACCTCATGGTATGAGAGGATATATTTTTGTAGAAGCTAAAGATAAAGAATCTGCAGAAAAAGCAACGCAAGGTGTTCCTTATGCAAAAGGAATTTTAGCAGTTCCGGTTGATTATCATGAAATTGAACCAATGTTAGAACAAGTTAAAGTTCAATATAATATTGAAAAAAATGATATTGTTGAAATTATTTCAGGTCCATTCAAAAGAGAAAAAGCAAAAGTAACTAGAATAGACAAACAAAAAGAAGAAGTGGTTATAGAATTATTGGAAGCAGCAGTTCCAATTCCAATGACGATGAAACTTGATGGTGTACGTGTAATTAGAAGAGATAAAGAGGAAGATGAGGAGCAACAAAATGAGTAAAGAAACTATTGATTTAATGATTGAAGGTGGAAAGGCTGTAGCTGGTGCACAGATGGGACAATCACTTGGTCCTTTAGGAGTTAATATTCAATTAATTCTAAAATCAGTTAATGATAAAACTGCAGTATTCAAAGGGATGAAAGTTCCTGTAAAAATAATTGTAGATACTGTTTCAAAAGATTTTGAAATTGAAGTTGGAAGTCCTCCAACAACAGAACTTGTAAAAAAGGAATTGGGATTAGAAAAAGGTTCTGGAAAACCAAATCTTGAAAAAATAAAAAATGTTGGAATCGAACAAGCAATCAAACTTACAAAAATGAAAGAAGAGGGTATGCTTGGAGATAATTTTAAAAGAAAATTAAAAACTGTTATTGGTTCATTAAATTCAATGGGAATTTTAGTTGAAGGAAAAATTTCAAGCGATATAAATAAAGAAATTGAAGCTGGAAAATATAATCATGAAATTCAGGCACAAAAAATAGATATCACTCCTGAAAGAATAAAAGAACTAGCACAACAATTAGATGATTTCAATAAGTTAGCTGCTAAATTGGCTGCAGAGAAAGAAGCAGAAGAAGAAGCAGGAACTAAACCTAAGAAAGATGAAGAGGTTGCAGCAACAGCTACAACTACAGCTCCAGGAGAAGCTCCTGCAACAGCTGTAGCACCTGGTGCTAAAACGGCTGCTGGTGCAAAGCCTGCAGCAGGTAAACCTGAAGAAGCTAAAAAACCTGAAGCTAAACCTACAAAGAAGTAACCCTTATTCACAACATTTAAAAATAAGCTGAATTTAAAAAAAGCTTATGGGGTTATGGGGTAACCTGGTTAGCCTTCGAGGTTTGGGACCTTGCGATTCCGGTTCAAATCCGGATAGCCCCATGAGATAAAGTTTATAATTAAAATCAGAGATTCAAATGAGAACAAAAAAAGTTGGCTCAAGTGGAAGATACGGAGCAAGATACGGATTAAGAATTAGAAGAAGAATTCAAGAGATTGATAAAAGAAGAAGTGAAACAAAGAAATGTCCTTTCTGTTTTAAGAATCAATTGAAAAGAGTTAATGCTGGAATTTGGTTATGCAAAAAGTGTGGAAAGAAATTTACAGGGGGGGCATATTCAATTTAATTTTTGAATAAATTTAAAATGACTAAATATAACTGTTTTTCATGTGGAAAAAATATCAAAGAAGAATATCTTAAAAAAAGAATAAGATGTCCCTATTGTGGATCTAAAATACTTTACAAAGCAAGAACCACTACAACAGAATTAAAAGCGATATAAAAATTTAAAACTAAAAGATGAGCAGTGAAAATAATCTAAATATAGAGGAACTTCAATTAATAGAACAAAATTTACAAAATCTTCTTCTACAAAAACAAAATTTTCAAACACAACTTCTTGAAAACGAAAAAGCAATGGAAGAATTAAAACCTGGCTCAGTTGTTTACAAAATTGTTGGAAATCTTATGATTAAATCAGACGCAGAAGATATTAAAAAAGATTTAAAATCCAAAGATGAAATGTTAAACATTAGGATAAAAAACATTGAAAAACAAGAGGAAATCCTTAAAGAAAAGGCAATGAAAAAACAAAGTAATGTTCTTAGTCAAATAAGTAAAGAGAGAAGTAAAAAATGAATGAAATGGAACCGATTTTAGAATTATTTAGTAGAATTGAAAATGATTTAAATATACCTAAAGGTTTGAAGACTAGATTAGAAGATATAAAAAGCGCATTATTAGAAAATGATGATAATATTGCTATGAGGATAAATCAGGCTCTAGAACGCCTTGATGACATTTCTGACGATTCTAACACTCCAGATTATGTAAGAATACAGATATGGAATATTGTTAGCATTTTAGAGTCAGTAAAATAGAAATATTTATATATGTGGTTAATCAAATAAAACACATTATATTTTGTGAAAAAAAGTAAATTGGGGAGGAGAAAATGAAAAATACCTTTCTTAACAAGGTGCTAAAAGGATTGAGTGGAGATGACATTCTAGAAGAGACTGGTGAAGATTATGTTGAAATAGACATGAATAAAAGTGAAGATCAAGCAAATAAAATTTTGGTTAAACCGTTTACTATACAAGATTTTGCAGATATTAAAGAACCATTAGACGCACTTAGAGATGGAAATATTATCGGTTTGCTTAATATTGCTCCCTTAAGGGAAAAAGATATTCATGAATTGAAAAGGTCTCTTAACAAAATAAAGAAGACTTGTCAAGCATTAGACGGAGATATTGCAGGTTTTGGTGAAGACTGGGTTGTTATAACACCTTCTTTTGCAAGAATTTTTAGACAAGGCTTAGAATCTGCTAGTGCTGAACAAATTTAATTAAAGGTTTTTTAGAAACCTTTTTATATTCTTTTTTCTAATTTCTTTTTATGGATTCAATAAAAAATCAAAAATGCCCGTTTTGTCTTAAGAATAGTGCGACTTTGTCTGAAGATGAAAAAAATATTAAAGAAGTTGGGAAAGTGTTTATTCTAAAACTTAAGTGTGATGCTTGTGGTATAAATACTCAAGAAGTTGAAATTGAGGGTAATAAAAAACCAAAAGTTGAATTTAAAGTTAAGAATCAAAATGATTTAAAAAAACAAATAATTAAATCTTCGAGTGCAATTATAAAAATACCTGAGTTAAAAATTTCAATTAAACCTACTGAAAATTCTGTTGGAGATATTACTACCGTTCAAGAATTTATTGATAATTTAATAAAATATATTCAGGAAACAAATGAGATTTCTTCTAATGAATATAAAAAATCTGAAAAGCTTTTAGATGAATTGGATGCAGCTAAAGAAAATAATGGAAATATTACGCTTATAATTGAAGATAAAGAAGGTAATTCTGCAATAGTTTAAAATGAAAAAGATATTTATCCCTGCAGTAGCTAATTTTTCTGTTAAAAATGTTTTAGACAATTTCTTTAGTCAAAAACAGCCAAAATTGGCCATATTTACTACAATACAATATCTTAAGGAAGTTCAAGAATACATTAAAAAAAATAAACTGAAAAATATTTTGTTTGGTGGACAAATATTAGGTTGTGATTCTGGATCTGCTGAGAAAGTATGTAGGAAAGTGAATGCCTTTTTATATGTTGGAACAGGAGAATTTCATCCTGGTGCTTTAATAAAATTTAATAAAAAAATATTTATTGCAAATCCAGAGAATAATTCTGTTACTACTGTTGAACTTAAAGATGTTGAGGCTCTTGAGAAAGTTAGGAGAGGTAAAATTTCTAAGTTTTTGCTTTCAAAAAAAGTAGGAGTTATATTTAGTGTAAAACCTGGACAAAGTAAATTTGATGAAATAAAAAGGATTAAACGAATATTAAATTCTTTTGATAAGGAATATTATTTTTTTATTGGAGATGAAATTAAAAATTTAGAAGATTTTATAGGCATAGATATGTGGATAAATACTGCTTGTCCTAGAATTGAAGGCAAAAATATTATAAACCTAGATGATTTGGAGAGTTCTTATGAATAAAAAACAAGAAGAGTTTACTAGGGAATTTACTAGTTTTATACAAGAACAGGGTTTTATATGGGGTCCTGAACCTGAAATATACGGAGGTTTAGCAGGATTTTATACTTATGGTCCTTTAGGTAAATTATTAAAGAATAAAGTTGAAAATAATATTAGAAAAGTATTCAAAGCAAGTGATTTTTGGGAATTGGAAGGTCCAACAGTTTTACCAAATATTGTTTGGGAAGCATCAGGACATTTAGGTAATTTTATTGACAAAGTTGTAATTTGTAGTAAATGTAACAAAGAATTTAGAGCAGATAAATTAATTGAAGAAGCAACTGGAAAGTCTTCTGTGCATTTGTCTGATGAACTAATGCTAAAAGAGATTAAGAAAAATAAGATTTTGTGCCCTTCATGTGATTCAGAATTTAGAAATGAAGTTTCAAAACAGAGTTTGATGATGCTTACAAGAGTTGCTGGAAAAGATGCAGGATTAAGACCTGAAACTGCCACTGTAACTTATTTACCATTTAAAAGATATTATATGTTTTTAAGAAAGAAAATGCCATTAGGCGTTTTTCAGATTGGAAAGGCATATAGAAATGAAATTTCTCCGAGACAAAGTGTAATTAGAGGAAGGGAGTTTACACAAGCAGAAGGACAGTTATATGTTGATCCAATACAAAAAAATAAATGGGAAAAATTTGAAGATGTTAAAAAAGAAAAACTTCCTTTGTGGAGTTATCAATTACAAGATTCTAAAAAAGATTTAAAACCTATTTCATTAGGCGATGCAATTAAAGATAAAACTCTTAAAAATCAAGCTTATGCTTGGTGTTTACATCTGGCTTATACTCAATTTAAAGAATTGGGTGTTCCTGAAGACAGGATAAGATTGAGACAACATCATCCTGATGAAAGAGCATTCTACGCTGATGATGCTTGGGATTTAGAAATAAATCTTAATAGTCTTGGTTGGACTGAATGTTGCGGTATACATGATAGAACTGATTATGATTTAAAGCAGCATGCAAAATTCTCTAAACAAACTTTAGAAGCAGAAAGAGAAAATGGTGAAAAATTTATTCCACACGTTTTAGAAATTGCTTTTGGAACTGATAGGCCAACTTATGCTTTGTTAGATTTATTTTATGAAAAAATGGAAAAAGAAGAAGGAAAAACTATGTTTAAGATTCCTTATCAAACTGCACCAATAGATATTGCTATTTATCCTTTAATTAAAAAAGACGAATTAATTGCAAAAGCTAAAAAAATTAAAAAAGAGCTTGAAGATGAATTTATAGTTATATATGATGAAACTGGAAGTATAGGCAGAAGATATTTGAGAAGCACCACTTATGGAATTCCATTTTGTATCACAATTGATTTTGATGCTGGAGTAACTATCAGAGATAGAAATACTGAAAAACAAATTAGGGTTGATGAAGGTCAGCTTAAGTCTGTGATCCATAAGTTGTTTAATAGGGAAATTCAGTTCGAGCATGCTGGAAAACTTGTAAATAAGGGCTGATAGTGAAATCGGGTTTTATCACACTTCCATGGCAATAAAAAACCATAATGGAAGAGTTTCCGGGTTCAAATCTCGGTCAGTCCATAGAGGAAAAACAAATGATAGATTGTATATTTTGCAAAATTGTAAAAAAAGAAGTTCCTGCAGCAATTATTTATGAAGATGATTTTTGTTTAGTTATGTTAGACATTAAACCTGTAAATAAAGGACATTGTTTAGTTATTACAAAAGAACATTATGAGAATCTATTTGAAATTTCTGAAGATAGATTAAAAAAATTAATTTCTGTAGTTCAGAAAACTGCAAAGGCATTGAAACAAACTTGTGATGGAGTAACAATTACTCAAAATAATGGAAAAGCAAGTGGGCAGATAGTAAATCATATTCACTTTCATGTAATCCCCAGGTATAGCACTGATGGGCATAAATATGATTGGAAAACTACATTCTATGCAGATGAGAAAGATATGAAGAATTATGTTGTGAGTTTAAGTAAAAGAATGGATAGTATCCGATAAGTACTTTATATGATAGTGACAAAAATTTTATAAAGATTTTAATTCTTAATGTTATTACAATGAGCGAAGAAGAACAAAAAGATGCTTCGACTGAACAACCAGCAGATTCAACCCCTGCTGAAGATTCATCAGAACAAAATAACGATGAAAGTTCAACTGAGCAAAAGGATGAAAAAACTGAAACTCCTAAAGATGAAAAATCTGAAGGAAGCTCAGAACAATAAAACTAAACTGATATGTTTTGTTGTTGAAAATGGTCTGTCAGGGTATTAGGTGGGTGGGTTTTTATTTTTTAAAATGTAACGTTTTCTTAAAATTTAAGGATAATCTTTAAAAACCCTACATCTAACTTTACTTTTAAGATATAAGCCACTGTGGTTTAACGGTAGAACTCGGGTCTCATGAGCCCGTAACGGGAGTTCAACTCTCTCCAGTGGCATTCTCTTTGCTTATAAATAAAAGAAAGGATTTTTAAGGCTTTAAAAACAAAGCTCGAATATGGTCGAGAATATTAGGAACTTAGATTTGAGAAGAGCAGAATTAGAGAAAATCTATGGTAAAAAAGGACTTATTCTTAAAGATGAACTTGAAATGAGAAATTTTTTAGAAATAAATTCTTATTTAGACATAGAAAGTGAACTAGGAGGGAGACTTAAAAGTGAAATTATTCAACTTGAAAACTATCCAACCCATTATCTTCATTCGCTTAGATGCGGATGCTATGCTCTTAAGATTACAGATTATTTAAAAAAGATAGAACCCGTGGTGTTTATAGGACAGATAAAAAATTATACGGATAGTAATTTCAAAAAGTATCAACAAATATTTTATATTGCAAGTTTATTGCATGATGTAGGGAAAAGAGAATTTCCAGAACTTATCACAAAAACCGATCTTACTGAGGAAGAGATTATTTTACTTAGGGGACATGTAGAAAAGTCAAGAGATATTATAAAAAGTATAAACGAAACTTCTGCAGAAATTGCATTGAGACACCATCTTTATCAGCCGAAATCTTATCCTTATGGAATAAATGGGTCTACTCCTGAAATTGAGGTTTTATCTAGGCTATTGGGCAAAATAGACAATTGGGACACAAGAACTACCAGAGTTAATAACAGGAATAACTATAACTATTATGAAAAAGCAATTATTATGTTTAACAAGATAAAAAATAATAATAATTTTATCCCCCAACAAATTGCTAAAAAACATATTGGGAAAGAATATCAAAAAGTTAATCTTTATTATGGGGGTACAAATTTGCCAAGAATGAATTTCAATTGTGGAAAATTAATTGATTTATTAGTTGAAGATGGAATTTTTGGAAGTAAAAATCCTTTAAATCCATTTGAAAAGTTTTATTCATTTAGAGTAATTTAAAAATGCAAAAATAAAAAGAATTTATTTTCTATTCAAAAATATTTCAACTGTACTAACTCTTACTTTCTTTTTTTCTTTATTTTCAAATTCTTCTGAATTTATTGCAACATTTTTTACCACAACTTGTCCGTCTAGAAATCTTTTTGTTGCAACTTCTGCCACATCTACTGCTCTACTAATAAATCTTCCACGTGCTTTTACTACAACTTCATCTGCACCTTGAGTTGTGAATTGCATTACAACTCCAGTCACGTAATTCATAAATGGCTTTCCACCAATATATACTACATGGTTGTCTTCTGTCATTTTTGCCTCCTACTTAAGTCTATAAAGTCAATGTATTCTTTAAATTTTAAGGTTATACTTCTTAATATTACTTTGCTTTGTTTGCTTTTTTAATTTTTTTAGTTAAATAGCCAGCAAGTATATTTCTAAGTTTCTTATTTTTAACATCTACTAAATCAGGCAGTTTAGATTTATTATGACTAAATTCAGAAGTAAGTTTGTCTTTATATCTAGCCAAAACCTCATTAGATACACGTTTTACAAGCATTGTTTTAATTCTACCCATATAAGTTAAAAACCCATAAAACAAGTATATAAACATTACGCTTTGGTCGGCTTAGTTTCTTTAAATAGGTTTTAATATGTAAAGATATCTATCAAAAACCTGCCCTTTTATTCTTAAAGGCAATTTAACACCATATTTTTCAGAAAGAGGTATAAAACTAGATTTAATAATCGATTTTATGTTTAATCGAATTTTACCCGCTTTGGAACGTAACTCTGGAATAAGAATAACTACTAAAGAGTCTTTTTTTAAGATAAAAGGCAAAGAGTCAAACAAAATGGAATAAGATCTTTCAAGTTCTTGCATAACACTTATTGCTTTTGATTGAGAGGGAACTTTAACAAAATAAGGGCCCATGTTTGGCTCTGTAACTACTGCGTCTATTGATTTTGGATTTAAATATCTTTTAACTCTTGAGTTTGGGAAATTATAAATATTAAATTTCGAATTTAGTTTATATTTAGATTTAATCCATTCAAGATTTTTTATACAGGCTTTAGAAACTTTTTCGTCTAACTCAAAACCATAAACATCAAGATTATTTAACATTGCTTCTTGTAAAATGGTCCCATAACCACAGAAAGGGTCTAATAGGTTTGTTTTTGCATTAGAAATATTTACTAAAATCTTTGCTAGTCTTATACTTGTTTGAACAACAAAGTTTTTTTCAGGTCTTTTATCATCACGTTCTTTGTATAAATAAGGTTCTGAAATAGTTTTAGTTTTGTAAATTTCTTTGTTTAAAATAATAAAATCTTCTAAGGATTTTGTTTTTATATCTAAAGGAGTAAATAATCTAAATTTAGGAGTTTTTATTGAGGCTTTTAGTTTTTCTTCATGATATTTATTTTTTAAAATTGAAATAGTTTTGTTTATAAATTCTTCTCCAGGATTTCCTAAAATACTAATACCATAATTAATATTTTTTTCAGTTCCTTCATAAAAATAATTTTTTAAGTCTATTTTTTCTGCTATTTTAACTATTCCGCCAGAATAATTTATGAATTGTTGTGAATTAAAATTGTCTATGTCAAAAACAACAAATTCTTTTGAATTTTGATTTATTGAGAATTTTATATTTAGTCTATTAAGTAAAGCAAATAGTTCTAATTTAGATAATTCTGAATCTCTTCCTAAAATAAATAGGTATCTTTTAAGCATACTAAGAAATAAAGTCAAAGCTTTTTAAATATTGTCCCTTTAAATCTAGTTTCTAGCAGATTTTCAGCTTTTTTAGCAAGGGTTCCATGACTTATTAAAAGCAAAGGCATGGATTTAGATATTGCTTGAGACCATGCTAAACTTAAGTCAGTTTCACTAATCTTTGATTTGTTTAGATATTTGATAAAAAAGCTCATCATACCTAATTCTAAAGGTATTTTTGCTTCTACATCAATTTCTTTGTCTGAAACAATAGTTTTGTTAAATACTTGAACTTTGTTTTGTGTTAAAAAATCTCTTAAATCTTTATTATCAATGGTAGGATGGAGTATAATTTTATCCTCTGGAGTTTCTATAAAAGAAGTTTGATCAGGAGTTATAATAACTTTCTTTTTTCTGCCCGGCTTTTTTGTAATGTGTTCTTCTTTTGGTTTTTCTGCTTCTGCAAGAAGTCTTTCTTTTTCAGCAATTTTTCTTTCTTTTTCTGCTAATTCTCTTTCTTTGTCTGCAATTGTTTTTTCTCTTTCTAAAGATCTTTCTTTTTCTTGATGTTTTGGAAGGGTTATTTTTTCAGATTTTTTTAAATCTTCGAGTTCTTGTGTTATTTTAGTTGTTGAATTTTTAACATGTTCATCATATTTTTCTTTAAATTGTTCTAAGAATTGTTCTCTGTCTGAAAGTTTTGGTTCTGGGGATTTTACTTCTATACCTAAGGAATTAACACTTATTACGCCTGAAGAAGGTAATTTTGGAAGAACCTTGTCTGCTAAGTTAGACAACTCTTGAATAGATTTTAATGCTTCTTGTTCTTCAACTAAATAAAATCTCCAAAATAATTTATCTTCTATTGGAATTGGAACTGCATAGTCTTTCATTTGTCTTAGTGAAACTCTTTCTAAGGGCGTTAGTGCAGAATCAAACATTACTTTTTTTACTTTTAGATTTTCAAAAACAACTTTATCTTTTTCATTTAGATATTGAGAAAGAGGAATTAATTTTTGCTCGTCTCCAGGAGCATAATAAAAAGGTGAGCCGCCTTTTTTTACTGTAGTTATTTTTAATTTTCCTGTTTGAGATAGTTCTGAAAGCATTGCACCTGCAAAAACAGAATTAACACCTATTTCATTTGCAGCTTGCATAGGTAAAATAGGGCCAGTTCTTTTTATATATTCTAATAATCTATCTCTTTTATTACCCATACTTTCTGGTTTAATTTTAGGAGTAGTACTAATAATCATATTAAAATTCAAGAAGTTAAGACTATAAAAGTTTTACTCTTTTGAAAGAGTTACTTATTTTTTCTTTAGGCCAACCAGCGTTTAAGAGTTTAAAAGTAACGAATTCTTTGGAATAACCACTATCTAATGCTTGAGAAGTATAAATATCTAATTGTTCGTCTAATTCGTCTGTAGACATTAAACTATAAACATAATTACCAGCATATACCGAACCTAATAAACCACCCAAGATTAAAGCTATAACTAAAATGTTTGAATCTGTAGGTTCTAAATCTCCTACAACCATACCTGTAACAGAACCTAATTGACTTACTGTCAAGATACCAAACAAACTAATAGAAGTTATTACTAATGTTAATAATATTAATCCTTTGTTCACTGTATCATCCTCTTTTTATTTATAAATTGATTTCTTATTTAAATAGTTTTTTGTTTTTTGCCTTTTAAAACTAGGTTTAAATATTTTATTTATAAACTAAGGTCTTTTCCAATTGATTTCGTAATAAGTTACATCTGACTCTTCATCAACAATTCCAATTAATAATCTTTTTTTTGTTGAATGTGCAACTCTATTTTTTGCTGCAAAATCATACCATGTTAAAGCTGTGCTTTCGTGAACTGGATAAACAATCCATTTTGCATGGTCTTCACCAGGTTTAATTCCCCTATCATATACTCTAAAATCTGCACCAAATTTTAATGCAGTTTTAACTATATATCCTCTTTTTCTTAAATCCCTATAAACACAATATCGTATCCAAAAGTTTGGATCTATTTTTTTACATAATTTTAGAAAAGTTTCGTAAGTTAATTCTTTTGATTTTTGAGTAATTTCTAATTTTTTTCTTTCTAACATGTATAAGGCTTCAACTAAAGAATAATGATATTTGTTGTCTACTAATTCTCCAAATCTACCTTGATTATATAATTCTCTAGCTTCATCTGAAGATTCTATAAATACTATTTCTTTGATTAATTCTCCTTTCATAATTTAAAAATGAAGTATATGCTTTATAAACATTTCTTAGGTTTTTTTGATTCTTGTCGAAAGGAAACTCTTAACAGACTTTAGTCTGTAGTGGAATTTCGACCTCCTTCGTAGTTTTTGGGAAACATTTTTCTTGTCTTAAATATAA
>JAGVZY010000012.1 GCA_018302225.1 Candidatus Woesearchaeota archaeon | reverse complement strand
ACTTAACAAAGATATTTTTAGATTTAAACTTTTCAAATTAACACACCTCCAAGAATTATAATTTTATAATTTGAAATCATTTATAAATCTCAAATTGTTTTTATATATAAACCTTACTATAGATAATTTTTAAATGAAAACAATTAAATTTTAATTTTTTAAACTAAAAATAACAAATTTCCAAAAGCTTTTTAAACAAAAAGACAAAATTACTAACAGTTTTAAAACAAACAAATTCGAACTTTAATCAAAAATGGAACACAACGCAGACTTTAAACACATTGTAAGAGTAGCAGAAACCGATTTAGACGGAAATAAGCCTCTTGCTAGAGCTTTAAGAAAGATTAAAGGCATAGGTTACTCATTTTCAAACGCAATATGTGGTTTAACAGGCTTAGATAGAAAAAAGAAGGTCGGAGACCTATCAGAAAAGGAAATAGAGCTGATTTCAGACACTATAAAATCACCAAATGTACCAGAATGGATGTTAAACAGAAGACGTGATATGGAAACAAATAAAAGCTTTCACTTAGTTTCATCAAAATTAAAGTTCCAAAAAGATGTTGATATTAAAAACCTCAAAAAGATTAGATGTAGAAGAGGTATTAGACACGGACAAGGCCTACCAGTAAGAGGCCAGAGAACTAAAGCCCACTTCAGAAAGGGAAGGGCTGTAGGTGTAGTAAAAAGAGCACAAACTGCACCTGCTAAAGCTGATAAAAAATAATTAACACCAGCTAAAAATGGGAGATCCTAAAAAACAAAGGAAGAAGTATGAAACTCCAAGACATCCTTGGAGGAAAGAAAGAATAGATAGAGATAAACTTATTCTTAAAGAGTTCGGATTAAAAAACAGAAGAGAAATTCTTAAGATGGAACATATTCTTAGAAGATTTAGAAAACAAGCTAAAAATCTTAAAGCTCTTGATACCGAACAATCAAAAAAAGAACAAAAACAATTAATCACTAAATTAACAAAATTATCATTATTAAACAAAGACTCTTCATTAGATGATGTTCTTGCCCTAAGTTTGGATAGTATTCTTAATAGAAGACTTCAAACATTATTAGTAAAAAAAGGCCTTGCAAAAACAGTTTCACAATCAAGACAATTTGTAACTCATGGACATATTAGTATTAACAACAAGAAAATAACTTCACCATCTTATATTGTTCCAATTGAAGAAGAATCATTAATTACTTTTAGACCTTCTTCAAAACTTTCAAATTCAGAACATCCAGAAAGAGTTATAAAAGAAAAAATTGAAAAAATAAAAAAGAAAGTTGAAGAATAAAAATGGCAAAAATTGAAAAAATAAAATGGGGAATTGCACACATTATGTCTAGTTATAATAATACTATTATTCATGTTACTGATATGTCTGGTAAAGAAACCATTGCAAGAGCATCTGGTGGAATGGTTGTTAAATCAGATAGAATGGAAAGTTCACCAACTGCAGCAATGAGTGCAGCAAAAATAGTTGCAGAAGGATGCAAAGAAAAAGGATTATCAGGAATTCATATTAAAGTAAAAGCTCCAGGTGGACAAAATGGACCAGCATCACCGGGCCCAGGTGCACAAGCAGCTATTCGTACATTATCAAGATCAGGATTAAAAGTGGGTTCAATAGAAGATGTTACACCTATTCCACATGGTGGATGTAGAAAGAAAGGTGGAAAAAGAGGTAGAAGAGTATGAACATAAAATTAATTGAAAAAAAGAAAGACAGTATTTCATTCTTAGCTAAAAATATAACTGCACAATTTGCAAACTCACTAAGAAGAACTATTCTTGATGAAGTTCCAACTATGGCAATTAATACTGTAAAAATCTCGAAAAACTCATCTGCATTATATGATGAAATGATTGCACATAGACTAGGATTAATTCCATTAAAATCAGATATTAAAGGGTATGAATTAAAACAAGATTGTAAATGTAAAGGAGAAGGTTGTGCAAGATGTCAAACAACTTTATCACTTAAAGCAAAAGGACCAGCAGTAGTTTATGCAGAAAATTTACAAGCTCAAGATCCAAAAATAAAACCAGCTTACCCACAAATAATTATTGTTAAATTATTAAAAGGTCAAACTTTAGAATTAGAAGCAACTGCAATTTTAGGAAAAGGAAAAGAACATGCAAAATGGTCTCCAGGATTAGCATATTATCATCATCCTGCAAAAATAACTTTAAATAATTGCAAAATAAAAGAAGCTGAAGAAATTTGTCCAAAAAAAGTTTTCAAATTTGATAAAGACAAATTAAAAATTGTAAATGAAGAAGCATGTGATTTATGTAATGCATGTGTAGAATTAGTTAACAATGATTCAATAAAAATTGAACCAATAAGAGAAGAATTCATATTCGAAATAGAATCATTTGGACAATTAGATCCAAAAACAATGGTACTTACCGCATTAGAATTACTTAAAGTAAAAACTGATGGTGTTGCAGAACACCTGAAGTAGATAACGCGGGAGTGCCGGAGTGGTCAAACGGGCTAGCTTAAGGAGCTAGTAGCTCAGTGCTTACGCAGGTTCAAACCCTGTCTCCCGCATAATATTTACAAAGGATAAACAAAATGTCTAAAAGAACCGGACCAACAAATGAAAAACTTATCAAAATGATAAGAGAAATGAAAACACTTTCAAATAGTCAGAAAGCTCCAATTTGGAAAAGAATTGCATTTGAATTAGAAAAGCCTACACGTTCAAGAGTTTCAGTTAATTTATCAAAAATAGAAATTTATATTAAACCAAATGAAATTGCTCTAGTTCCCGGAAAAGTTTTAGGCACAGGAACTACAAAAGCAAAAGTTGTGGCATTTTCATTTTCAAGCTCTGCAAAAGAAAAACTTGGAAAAAATATGATTAAACTTGAAAATTTAATAAAAGAAAATCCAAAAGCAAAAGGAGTAAGAATTATTTGTTAAAATGAAATGTCAAACTTGTTTGACAGTCATTAAAACCAGAGGTTTAAATGATAAAAATAAACTGTGAAAATCTAATAATGGGAAGAGTTGCTACTTATGTTGCAAAAGAAGCTCTTAAAGGTGAAACCATAGAATTATATAATTGCAGTAAAATTGTAATCTTAGGAGAAAAAAGCGTAATTGTTGCCCATTATAAAAGATTAAGAAATTTACTTATGTCACCCACAAAAGGTCCTTATATACATACAAGCCCATTAATGATTATGAAAAGATGTATTAAAAGAATGGTTCCATTTAAACAAGAGCGTGGAAAATTAGCATTAAAAAGAATTAAATGCTACAACATGGCTCCAGAATCAAAAGAAAATTTAGTATCTTTAGAAAAAGCATATTTCAACGGAAACTCAAGATTTATAACCTTGGAGGAATTAAGTAAGGGTTTAAGATGATTGTTTTTAACAATCATTTAACTTAAAAAATTAAAATGACAAAAGTAGTCCATGTATCTGGAAGAAGAAAAAAAGCAGTAGCAAGAGCAACTGCAAAACCAGGAAAAGGGATAATCAGAGTAAATCGCCAATTATTATCAAATTATAGTACTGAATTTAATAGATTAAAAATGTTAGAACCAATAACAATTGCAGGAGATCTTGCAAAAAATATAGATTTAAACATTAATGTTTTCGGTGGTGGAATTGCATCACAAACAGAGGCAATAAGATTAGTTATTGCAAGAGCATTAGTAGAAATTACAAAAAATAAACAATTAAAAGCAGACTATTTAATATATGATAGGCACTTATTAGTTGCTGACGTAAGAAAGAACGAATCATCCAAACCTAATGATTCAAAGCCAAGAGCAAAGAGACAATTCACAAAGAGATAAAAAAATGCAAATACCAATTCGTTGCTTTAGTTGTGGGAAACCCGTAGCGCACTTATGGGAAGAATACAATAGAAGAATCAAAAAAGGAGAAAGCAAAAAGAAAGTAATGGACGATCTAGGATTAAAAAGATACTGTTGCAGAGCTTTATTCCTTGGACATGTTGACCTAGTGGATACAATAGGTAGATTCAAAAAAAGCTAATTTTTTACTATTCTTAAATTTCATTTAATTAAACAGCTAAATCTATAGAAAGATTTAAATACTTTAAAATACTTTAAAATACTCAGATAAAATGACTCAACAAATAAGTTTAACCATACCAAAAAATCTATTCAACGCTTCTAAAGAATACTATCAAGAATTAGGATATAAAAATATTCAAGAATTTATATTGGATTTAATGAGAAAAAAGGTAATTCTAGAAAATTTAGAAAGATATACTCAAATAGAATCTAGGATGAAGACTGGGAAAGGAGTTAAAAAGCTTGACCAAAAACAAGCAATAGAATATATAAAAGGTCTATAATATGGAATATCTCATTGAATTCAGTGAAGAATTTGAAAAATCAATGAAAAAACTAAAGAAAAAAGACAAAACCTTATTCTTACAAATACAAAAAAAACTTTTAGAACTAATAAATAATCCAGAACATTATAAACCTTTAAGTAATGTCTTAGCAGGTTTTAGAAGAATCCATTTCGGAAGTTTTGTATTAATCTTTAAAATAGAGGGCAATACTATCAAAATAATATCTTTAGATCATCACGATAACTCTTATTGACTAAATTTATAAATTCTAAAAAATTTCTCAAATTTATGCGCGATAATGAATGGTTAAATAACAAACTTAATCAAATTTGGACATTTTTATTTCCAGAAGTTGCAAGATCAAACGATGTTGTAATTAGATTCAAAGGTAAAAGTAAAAATAGATTTGGAAGTATTTCTTTAAAAGATAAAACAACCATAATTACAATAAATAGTTTGTTTATGCATGAACTTATTCCAGAATATGTTATTGATACAACCGTAGCTCATGAACTTGTACATTATATGCATGGCTTCTTTAGCCCACACCAAAGATTATACAAACACCCACATAAAGGCGGAATTGTAACTAAAGAACTAAAAAAGAGAGGTTTTGAAGCAACTCTAAAAAAAGAAAAACTTTGGGTTAAAAAAGAATGGTGGAATACTTACAAAACAATAAAAACAAATGGAATTAATTTACAGGAATTCGAGTAAACTTTCTACATTTATTACAGTATTTTATTACCCGTGATTTATGTATTCTTGTTCTTGAATTCTCAGAATTAAAATAATTATAACAATGACTACAATATTTTCTTTTATATTGTAAAGGTATTCTTAAATTTACTTTCATAGCAATCTTTCTTGCCAATTCAACATATCTATTAGCCATATTAGGATTATCTTTAGCTTCGCTAAATAGAATTTTTATTCTTTCTAAAGCAATCTTTCTTTGTTCCTGTTTTTTATTTAGCTTTACCATTTTAATAGTTAAAATTATCTAACTTATAAATTTAGTTAAAAATTAAAGAAAAATAAGGTGGACAGCTTTCCACGCTTCCCGCATAAGTGCAGTAGCACATGGAACGTAAGCCTGTTTAACTTCTGTGTTCGAGATGGGAACAGGTGATACAGACCACTATGACCGTCCTACCCTATTAAATCTGTGTTAAATTTATAAAACTTTCTATTCGTTTTCAGCCTTAGCCAATGCTTTCTTAGCCTTTTCATCAGCTTTTAACTTATCAACTACAGTCTTAAAAGCACTTATTTGTTTATCACTCAATTGCTGATGAGTTAAGTAAAAAATCTTAATATTTCTCAAAAATAGACTTTTTTTATAGAATTCTTCAGGAATATCAAAAAACTTCTTCATCTCAGGATCTTTTATCTTTTTACTTAACTCTTTCTTTTGACATTCATAGCATAAAGGAAACTTTTCTCTATAAGAAATCAAGACATAATTCTGCTTACATCGCATACATTTTTGATTATAAATTACCATACTTATTAAAAAGGAGATAAATTTATAAGAGTATGCTTATTATATACAAAACAAACATTTAAAAATAACATTAGCCTTTCTAAAACTTGTGAAAACAGAAAAATTTGAACGAATGGTTCCTGATACTAATATTATTATAGAAGGAATTCTCTCAAAAAAATTAGAATCAAAAGAATATATTATTGACGAAATACTTATACACGAAGCAGTTCTAGCAGAATTAGAACATCAAGCAAATCTAGGAAAATCTATTGGATTTTTGGGGTTAGAAGAAATAAAGAAATTAAAAAAATATAATATCAAATTTGCAGGCACAAGACCAAAAGCAGTAGACATAAAATATGCTACTGAAGGTGAAATTGATGCTATTATTAGACAATTAGCTTATGAAACTGATTCTACATTAATAACTTCAGATAAAGTTCAACACAAAGTTGCAGAAGCAAAAGGAATTGCAGTTATTTACATTAAACCAGAAATCTCAAGTAAAAAGATAAAATTAGAACAATTCTTTGATGAAACTACAATGAGCGTACATTTAAAAGAAGGTGTTGAAGCTTATGCAAAAAAAGGATTTCCAGGAAATTGGAAATTTGAGATTATCTCAAAAAAGAAATTAACTCAAGAAGAAATTCAAGAAATCTCTACAGAAATAATTGAAGAATCAAAAATAAGAAGAGACGGATTTATAGAAATAGAACGTACAGGAAGCACAATTATACAATTAGGAAAATTTAGAATAGTTATTACCAGACCGCCATTCTCAGATGGTTGGGAAATTACTGCTGTTCGTCCAGTTAAAAAATTAAACCTAGAAGAATATAATCTTAGTGAAAAATTAAAAAAGAGAATTGCAGAACAAGCAGAAGGTATGTTAGTTGCAGGTTCTCCAGGTGCAGGAAAATCAACATTTGCACAAGCTTTAGCAGAACATTACGCTTCAAAAGATAAAATAGTAAAAACAGTAGAAGCTCCAAGAGATTTACAATTAGCAGATAATATTACTCAATATGCAATATCGCACGGAACACCTCAAGAAATACATGATATACTTTTACTTTCACGTCCAGATTATACCTTATTTGATGAAATGCGTAACACAAAAGATTTTGAACTATTTGCAGATTTAAGATTAGCAGGAATTGGTTTTATAGGCGTAATTCATGCAACTAATCCTATAGATGCAATTCAAAGATTCTTAGGAAGAACAGAATTAGGAGTTATTCCACATATTATTGACACTGTAGTTTTCATAAAAAACGGTTTAGTAGACAAAGTTCTAAGTGTAATTATGACAGTCAAAGTTCCAACAGGAATGACTGAAGCAGATTTATCACGTCCAGTTGTAGAAGTAAGAGATTTTGAAACAAATAAATTAGAATTTGAGTTATACAGCTATGGTGAAGAAACAGTAGTTATTCCAGTTTCAGAAGAATCAACAAACAAAAAGCCAACATTTGCATCAAAAGCATTAGAAGAAGAATTCAAAAGATATTCAAGAAAAGCAAAAGCAGAATTAATTAGTAATCACAAAGCAATAGTTTATGTTCCTAAAGATGAAATTGCAAAAATAATTGGAAAAGAAGGAAAACACATTGCAGGCATAGAAAAAGAACTTGGAATAAAAATTGATATTAGAGAATTAGAAGATGAAGTAAGAAATGAAAAAGCTCCAATCAGATATAATTTAACAAATAGTAAAGGTTATGTTATTTTATCATTTGCACCAGAACTCGCAGGAAGAAATATAGATGTTTACAAAAATGATGAATTATTATTTTCTGCAACACTCTCAAAAAGAGCAGAAATAAGAATACACAAAAAGAGTGGTCTAGGACAAGAGATTTCTTCAGGTAAATTAGAAGTTAAAATATAATTATTTAATTAAGACTTTTTTCGCTTCAAAATCAATATCCCATAATTCGAAAAATTCTCTAAACTCTTCAACCTTAGATTCAGGAATAATAACTACTGCTTTTCCAAAAATCTTTCCACCTAATTTCTTTAACATCCCCTCATTCGAATTATGTCCATGCAAAGCATAAGAAAATAAAACTTTCTTACTTTTTGTAAGATTCTTAAGATTAAAATTAAATATCATTGAAGCTTCGTAACCCATTAATTCAGATAAATATCGATTATGTATAAGTGAATACCCCTCTTCTAAAAGCGTAGAAAAAATAGACAAACTAAAAATTTCTTCTATATTATACCCATTATAGTGAATCTCTTTATCAGTTTCTTTTTTAAATTCAGAATAAATCTTTTGCGAAAATTGAGAATCTGAATTTTTAAATAGTACAGCTAAGTCTAGATCATTAGGACGTAATTTCCCTTTAACACAAGATCCAAAAAGAAAAATATCAACTATTTTTTCTCGATATTTTTTGTATAATCTCTTGGAAATCTTCTCTAATTCCTGAAATTGCAATAATTTTTGATATTTCATTTCTTATTTTTTTACATAACTCCTTATCCATTTCTTTTGAATATGTATCTCTATACATTTTAAAGGTAGTATCCACCAAAAAATAAAGCTCCTTGTTATTTTTTTCTAATATTCTAAATCTTTCACTATGATTTTTAGGCATAAACCCTATCTTTTCAAATAATATTAAATCGCATATTTGCGAAATTGCCTTAAAATAAGCTGTGACTGCAAGTCTGAACCTTTGTTTATTTTCTTCATCTAATCCCCCTTCGATAAACTCGTTTATACCTTGTTTAAGGATATTTTTATTCATTATTTACCTTATTAAATTTAAACGTATATAAACCTTTCTTTTTTAACACATTAAATTAGAGTAAAATTAAGAGATTAGAATTTAACATATTAAATTAAATAACTTTTATAAATTAAACAACTAAATATGGATTGTGGGCCCATGGCGCAGCCTGGATAGCGTAGCAGATTCCTAATCTGTAGGTCGCAGGTTCAAATCCTGCTGGGCCCGTAAAGTTAATTAACCCCCAATAAAACTTAATATAAATGTTTAAAAAAGTGTTATTCTGGTCAGAATTTCCAAATCAAGTAGACTGGAAAAAAGCAAACAAATACTTAAAAAAACTTAAATGTAAAACAGGTGTTTATATTGCTTCCCAATCTTTAACAGAATATAAAAAGTATTCTTCTCAATTAGATAAGCACGATGAAATAGGAATTTGGATTATAATTCCAAAAGAAAAAGGTTACTGGTTTTCAGGAGCAACACCTAAAGAAGAAATTACAAAACTAAAAAAGTATAAAAATCTAAACATAAAAATAGATTTAGAACCACCAATTCCGAAATTTAAATATTCTAATCTCAAAATGCTCTTCTACATTATCAAACTTTACTTTATGAAATATCAAAATTCAGAATACTTACACAAAACAATTTCAGAAATATCAAAGGATAATAAAATAATGTTGAATGAATTTTTAGCACCAAAATTTTATCTTAAAAAAACAGGTTGTTATTATGAAAACAAAAATATTACTAAAAATGTGATGTTTTATAATACAATTGAAGGTAAACTTTTCATACCTTTCTTAAGAAAAATTAACACAATTTATATTAAATCTTATAAAAAGCAATATCCCCTATTAAGAGCTTCAGTAGGACTTATAGGCAAAGGAATCCTAAAAAATGAAGGAGTTTATCCAGATGAAACTTACTTAAAAAAAGATTTAGAAGTTCTAAACAATTTAGGTCTAGAAGAAATAGTAATTTACTCATTAGAATCTATGCTAAAAAGAAACCCAGAAAAATGGTTAAAGGTTATTAATCAATTCTGCAGCTAGTTCAGTTCCTTCTTTTAATCTTAATTTTTTAATCTTATTTTCAATTTTAGTTCTATTCTTTAACAAAAGTTTAATTTGTCGTTTTAATTCTTTCTCACTCGGTTCAGTATAAATCACGGGATATATTTTCTCAACAGTTTTAGCATTTAAATATTGCTCAACATGGTTTTGTATAGGTAAAATCAAACAAGCTTTTTTATGAACTAAACATTCAGAAATTGCAGAATGTCCTGATAAAGAAATAACTGCTTTTGCGTCTTTTAAATAGTCTATGAAATTTGGATTAAACTTAAAGGCTTTAACATTTTTCAAACCTAAATCTTCTTTATACCCAAAAATAATAAACTGCTCATTCAACTCTTCAGCAAGCTTAATTATCTTATCAGCCATAAACAAACCAAATCTTGAACCTCCAAGCATAACTAGTATCGCATTATTGGACACCTTATTTTCACTTTTTCTTACAATCGAACCAACAGAATAATATCTGCCTTTATGCTCTGTCTTTCCCAATAAAGAAGGGGTAATAACTAAATCTGCATTTTTATGTCCCCATTCAATTAATGATTTAGTAAGTTTTGCTAAAAGTCTCATATCAGAATTATAATCTCCTTTAATTATCTTCCACAAACCTTTCAAATTTTGATTATGAATTAAAACTGATTTAATTTCTCCTTTTTTGCTTAAAAACTTTGCAATAGGCTCATTATCAGAAATTATAACCTTAATATTTTCTTTTTTAATTAATTTTCTCAACCTAAAATAATCAAAAATAGAATAAAACAGAGAAACAAAATTCGCGGGGATAAATAATTTTCTAAATTTTAATATATTCCTTGCATCTGAAAATCTTATTCCAGAAATTTTTATAGTTGGATAAAAAGCTTTAAGATAATTATAAGAACAACCATATCCTGCAAAAAAGATTTTTCCACTCAATTTTTCTGCAATAGCTTGATCTCTTGTAACATGTCCATATCCTACACCTGTTGAGATAATTAATTTATTTTTAATCATTATCTTACCTTATAAAACAATTCAGCATATTTGCATTTGTTTTTATAACCATTATAAATAGCCTTAAAATACATCGAAGGCATCAAAGGATATATACTAAACAATAATTGGCTTTTAAACTGTTTTAAAGCGTTAATTTTGCTTGAAAAGGTTTTTGTTATATTAATGTATAATTTAGGCATATTCTGTGGAGCATCAATCATTTTCCACACATCAAAAGTATATACAGGATATCTTTTATCTAAACTATCAACAACTTCTAACATTGTTTTAAAAACAGTTCTATGATCTAAATGATAATCTGGAGAGTGTGTAAATATTTTTACAGGTTTATACTTCAAAATAATTTTTTTAATTCTTTCTTTTATATTTTCCTTTTCAATTTGTCTTACTAACTCAAAATCTTTCAACTCAAGAAATATAATCTCTCTCTGACCAATTTCATCATTTATTTTATGTGCTTCTTTTTTCCTTAAATTTGCTAAATATTTTTCATTTAACCAAGGAACACTTTTCTCACCTTTAGAAAAAATAATTGTAACTACCTTTTTATCATCTTTAATATAATTCGCAATTGTGCCACCCATCCCTAAAATCTCATCATCTGAATGAGCACAAAATACAAGTATTGTATCCTGCATATATGCATCGGCTGGGACTCGAACCCAGATTATCAGCTTGGAAGGCTGAAATACTAACCATTATACGACCGATGCTTAAGAATATAACTGGGTTAAAAGATTTATAAAGGTTTTTATTTAAATCTGCTTGAAAAAGAAGGATTTTGTTTTTTTGAATTCGCATATTTTTGTATGGCTTCGTCTATTTGTTGAGGTTTCCATCCTTTTGATAAAAGATTCTGTCTTACCTTAGATATTGGAACTCTTAATTTTTCAGAACTTCTAAGATATTGTAACAAAGTGTTTAATTGAGTAGTATTTAATACACTTGTAGAAGGTTTACTTTTTGGCTTTGTTAATTGAGGGTATAAAATTGCAAATCCTACTGCACCCAATAATATTACAACCGCTATAACTAATACTATTAAATTTGTCCCCTTCAAACTAAATCCACTACTACAATCTTCAGAACATGAATCCATTTCAGTTATATCACATTTTCCATCCCCACACACACAATCTTGTGGGCAAAGAATATTATCTTCTCCATCTTCACAAGCACTATTTCCACAAACAAAGTCTTCTCCACCAATATAACTATTAACTGAAGATATAGAACTTGGAATATATAAAGTATAAAACATATCTAGTCTTGAAACTAATCCACCCTTAACTTTATAAGCTACTTTCTCAGGTAAAGCAATCTCTTTTAGTTTAAGATTATTACCCTCTTTTTCTGATACACCCAAAGTCATTCCTTCAAAAGTCACATCTATAGGAAAAATCTCATAATAACTTCCTTGTAATTTTTTAGAACTACTCAAATCTTTAGTTATTAATATAAATTCGTCTGAATTTCCATTTAAATAATTTAATTTTATCTTTCTTGCAGTAGATTCAACTTTCAAATTAGTATTTTCTTTCAAAACACTCAAAAAATCTCCTGAATTTACCAAACTTGTCTGAAAATTTGCAGGTAAAATATTATTCTCATAAGTCAAAGACTTAGACTCTGAAACACTGAATCCTAAAACTAAATTATTTCTTATATCTGTCAAATCTTTTGAAACTTCTTGGTAAATAACTGCTTTTTGTGAGTCAGTTAAACTACTATTAATTCTTGATTGTATTATTTTTATTTTTGATTTTGATTCTGCAACATAATCACTTAAGCCTAAATCATAATAAGCTTCTTTTAATCCTGCAGTTTTATTACTGTTTATCTCCTTTTCTAATCCATTTAATAAATTTAAAGTTTGATTAATTAATTCATCAGTTACATTTTCAGGGTTATTTACATTAATTAAAACACTTCCAATGCCTTTTCTTTGTTGTTTATCTTTAACTGTTAAAGTTACTTTATAAGTTCCTTCATCTGAATAAGTATGTACACCTATTGCTTCAGTAGATTCATCACCCTCGCTAAAGTTCCATAAATAACTATCAATTTCAACATTATCAACTAAAGTAATATTTGCACTTAAACTCAAATTTTGTCCTGTAAAAGCTGTTGCAGGAGCAGTTATACTTACAGTAGGAACTTTTGTAATAGTATATTTAATCTCATCATTTTCTCCAGAAAAATAAGCTTTTAATTCATAAGAGCCATATTTACTTGGAAGAGTTATTCCAAACTTAGATAAAGGTAAATTTAAATCATCACTAAAAACAAATTTAGGCTGTGTACTTTGAAGATTAGTAACAAACTTATTTCTTATAATTTTACTTAAGCCATCAGATTCTATAATTGAAACTTCTAATTTAGATAAGATTACTTTACTATTCTCATTTTGATTAAAAGTAATATTAATAGGGATAACACAGTCTGCATTTTTAGGACAATAATAAGTTTTTAGACTTTGATAAAACGGTTCTGTAAAACCCGTGTTGGCTACAGAATATTCTTCTTCAGTTTTTAATGTATTATCATATTTTTGAGGTTTCATTTTTATAAAATAATTTTTTCCAGATAAAATACATCCACCACTCAAAGTACATCTATAACCCAAACTATCACTTTCTTTATATGAAATATATCCTCCAGCTGAAGAAGTTAAACAAAAGAGATATTTAGAGTTTATAGGCCTATTAAAAGTTAAATTACATTCTGTCCAATAAAATGAAGAAGTAGATTTTTCACATATGGCCTCTTTAATATTAGCTAAAGCTACAAGACTTTTATTATTACTATAATCATAAACTGATGGAGTCATAATAATTCCATTACCAGAGACATATCCATAAACCTGAATTTTATCTGTTTCTCCCACATCAAATAATTGGCATGATCCAAAATTAGAAGATATCTCTGCTTTATTCTCAAAAGTATCGTCTACCCCGTTTGGAATTTGAGTAGACTCCCATTGCCCTTCTACAGATTTACCAAAGTATTTCCATTCTGTGTCTAAATCATTACCAACATTTGCTGCAACCGATTTAGCAAAAGGACTTAAACTTGAAATATTAAATTTAGCTACTTTTGAAGTATCAATTTCTTCTCCTTTTTTCTTTTTAATACCAACTAGCAAACCAGAAGTTTGAATCTCAGGAGAGAAAACTTCTTCACTAGAAGTATACATCTCACTTATAGATGTGCATTTATCATAATCTCCACAAACAAGAACATCAGATAATTTTTTAGTATATGTATTATCATTTGTACTTAATTCTATAACCGTATCTTTAGTATATTCTCCTTTAGGCAAAACAATATAACCATCTAATTCAGAACTTGGACCATAATTTACAGTATCTAATTTTAGATCAACAGAACTTGCGCAAACCAGAGGTATAAATAACAAAGTAACTAATAGCAAAATAAAACTATTTAACTTCATTCATTGCACCCCTTTATTATCTTATTTATAAACTCTTTATATTTAAATATTGCTGTTATTTAACTCTTTTTTAATTATTTTCAACTATCTTTAATCTATTTGAAGGTTTAATTTTAATCTTGCCTTTTATCTTTACAAACTTTCTGTTGTTTAATTCATAAACTAAAACAGCCAATGCAGCAATTTCTGAATGCGGTTGATTTGCAACACTTAAATTATAATCTGCAATTTTATAAATTTCTGAATCCACTTTTTCAGAACCAACAACAATAAACAATTTTTTTAATTTCTTTAACAATTTTACACTTTTTTCAAACTCTAGACCATACATTGTTAAATGAATTATACGAAAACCTTGTTTCTTTTTCAAAGAAATCAATCTCAAAGTATTATTTAAGCTTTCACCAACATATTCAACAGAAAATTTAGAACCCCAATTACCATTAACGTTTTTAACAGTTTTCTCAAGACCTTCATCTTTATCTCCAGTATAATATATCTTAGAAACACCAAAAGCTCTAGAAACCAAACAACAATGAGTACTTACTCTTATATCTCTATTTTTCCTATGTGTCAGCCTTAAAACTTCTATTTTCATATTATCTTTTTATTATTAACCTTAACTTTATAAAGGATTATAAAAAGTTATTTAAATATAAGCTTTTTTCGATGAATAATGAAATTTGAAGAGTTTTACAACAAGAATTATAAAAAATTCATGATTATACCCCTTCTTATACTACTTAGCTCCTTATTAATCATAGGCTTAAACTATCAAAAATATGGTTCATTTTTCCAAAGAGATGTAAGCCTACAAGGTGGAAGCGCTATATCTATTATTAATATCCAAAATATAGATAGACAAGAACTTGAAGATTATCTAAGAAAAGAAGTAAATCAAGATATATTTGTAAGATCAGGTATTGATGCATTAACTAAAGCCCAAAGATTTGAAATAGAAGCAGGAGAAAATGTAGATGAAAATATAGTTCTCGAAAAGATTAAAGCAAAAGGTATTGAATTAACAAAAGATAACTATAGTATTAAAAAAACAAGTGCAATTTTAGGAGAATCAACTTACAAAGAAATATTCATGTCAATGCTTATCGCATTTGTATTTATGGCAATTGTTGTTTTTATAACTTATAAATCTTTTATCCCTAGTATAGCCGTTGTATCTTGCGCATTTATAGATATAATTGGGACAATCGCAGTTGTAGATTTAATAGGCATGAAACTTTCACTTGGAAGTATGGCTTCTATCCTCTTACTTATTGGTTATAGTGTTGATACAGATATCTTAATGAATACTAAAGTTCTAAAAAGAAAAGGAGAAGGTACAGTAAATCAAAAACTTTTAAGTTCATTTAAAACAGGAATATTTATGACTATAACTAGTATCATTGCTGTTTTAATTGGTTATATATTTACTAACATTGAAATCTTCAAACAAATCTTTTTAATTATGATTATAGGCCTAACCCTAGATATTTTTATAACATATTTACAAAATGCATCATTACTAAAATGGTATGCTGAAAAAAAACATATAGAATAAAATGTCACTAAAAAAATATTTAACATTAAGAGTATGGATTTTGATATTTTTTTTAATCATAGCTATACTTTCAATCTCCCCAAGATTAAACACCTTAGGAGTTGAAGTTACTTATTCAGATGAAATTATTAAAGATGCAGGAATAACTTCGGGAGATATAATAAGATCTGTAAATAATCTAGAAATAAAAGATATTAAAGACTTTGAATCTGCTTTAGAATCAATAAAAATACCTGAAAAAGAAATAATAATTATTACGGATAAGTCTACAGTAACTTATACTTCTAAAGGAGAATTAGGATTTGAATTAAAAAATCTTACAGTTATAAATTCAAAAATCCAAGGTCTTGAAAACAATTCTATAATCAAAAAAATAGATAGTTATGAAATCAATTTAGAACAAGATTTTATAAACCATTATTATGATATTTTACCTTATTCAAAATTAGAAATCTCAACAACTAAAAAAGATTATTCTCTTTTAATAACTAAGGTGCCTTCAATAAAAGTAAAACAAGTAAGTTCATCAAATATTAAGAAAGGACTTGATTTAGATGGCGGTGCAAGAGTTATTTTGAAACCTACTGAAGAAGTTTCTGAAGAAAATCTTACTCTTATGATTGAAATTCTTACTAATAAACTAAATATTTATGGTTTAAGAGAAATGAAAATAAGATCTGTTTCTGATAACCTAAATAATCATTATATCTCAATAGAACTAGCGGGTGCAACAAAAGAAGAGATTGAAGAATTTGTTGCAAAACAAGGTAAATTCGAAGCAAGAATCGGAGATGATTTAGTATTTACAGGAGAAAAAAGAGATATAAGATATGTTTGTAGAGGAGATGGTTCATGCGCAGGAATACAAAGTTGTGGTCAAACTGCACAAAACGAGTATATTTGTAACTTTGAATTTGCAATACGGTTAAGTGAAGAAGCCGCACAAAAACAAGCAGCAATTACTAAAGATTTAGATTTAGTAACAAAAGAAACTGGAACTTATGTTAATGAAACTTTAGATTTATATTTGGATGGAAGATTTGTAAGCAGCTTAAACATTGGAAAAGACTTAAAAGGAAACCCTAGCCAAAGCATTTCAATTTCTGGACCAGGAGTTGGAAAAACAAGTCAAACAGCAATGCAAAATGCACTTGCAGAAATGAATAGACTTCAAACAGTAATGATTACAGGAAGCTTACCCTTTGAAATGGAAATTGTAAGTCTCGAAGAAGTTAGTCCTATTATGGGGGAACAATTTACTAAAAATGCTTTATTAATTGGAGTACTCGCATTCTTAGGTGTTCTTGCAGTTGTATATATTAGATATAGAAAATTAAAATTATTAATTCCAATTGCAATTAACTTATTTAGTGAATTATTAATCGTACTTGGATTTGCAGCATTATTTAAATGGAATTTAGACTTACCGTCTATAGCGGGATTTGTTGCTTCTATTGGAACAGGCATAGATGATCAAATAGTTATTACAGATGAACTTCTTTCAGGTAAAGATAAAAAAGAAACATTAAGTTGGAAACAAAAAATAAAAAGAGCATTTGGAATTATACTTACTGCTTATTGTACAACCTTTGTTGCAATGATACCTTTATGGAACACAGCAGCAGGATTATTAAGAGGATTTGCATTCACAACAATAGTTGGAATCACAATCGGTGTTCTTATTACAAGACCAGCATTTGCATCAATGATGGAAAAGATTTTAGAGTAAAATTTCTTTTAATAATTTAATCTATATATGCTCTACATCAAAGAATTTTAATTTAGAATTGGCATATTTAAGTAAATCAAATATTAAAATTAAAAGTAAAGATAATCCAACCATAATAATAAATCCTTCCAATCTCAAAGGTATAGTTCCAAAGATTTTATTTACAGGAGTATAAATTATAATAAAAGTTGCAGCTAAAGATATCAAAGAAGCATAAAATAAATAAGGATTTACTAACGGACTCCTAGTTAATACTTTTTTTCTTAAAGATCTAAAATTAAATGCTGAAACAATTTCTAAACCAATTAGAGAAAATAAAGCGACAGTTCTAGAGTATTCTGTATTCTCACCAAATAAGTTAAACGATAAGTAGTAGGAAATTAAAGTTAATCCAGCTAATAATGCTCCATTAAAGACTAATAAGGCAATTAATTTCTTATTTAATATTTCTGAATTTCTTCTAGGAGATTCATTCATTATATCCCTTGATGTGGGATTTAAACCAAGAGTAATTGCAGGAAGATCATCTGTTACTAAGTTCATAAATAAAATCTGTAAAGATAATAACAACGGCGCTTCCCAACCCAACAAAGGAGATAATAATACACCAAAAAATAAAATAGATAATTCAGCACAATTACAAGACAATTGATAAGTCACAAACTTTCTTATATTTTTAAATATAGTTCTACCTTCTCTTATTGCAACAACAATAGTATGAAAATTATCATCTTTCAATGTTAAGTCTGCAACAGACCTAGAAACATCAGTTCCATTTTTACCCATTGCAATCCCTATATGCGCATCTTTTAATGCAGGGGCATCATTAACTCCATCCCCGGTCATAGTTACAATCTCCCCATTTGCTTTCAAAGCACTAACAATCCTCAGTTTATGTTCAGGTTTAACTCTTGCAAAAATAACTATTTTATTGATAGATTTAGCAAGCTCATCATCAGTTAATTTATCTAAGTCATAACCTTCGATTAAATCTCCAACTAAACCAATTTCTTTGGCAATAGATTTTGCAGTTTCTTTATTATCTCCTGTAATCATTTTTACTTTAATTCCCGCATTTTTACAAGTTTCAATAGATTCTTTAACTTCCTCACGTGCAGGATCTTCCATTCCAACTAAACCTACAAATATCAAATCTTCTTCAAAATGATCTTTTGTAAAAGTTTTCATAGTTTTATAAGCCAATCCCACAGTTCTCAAAGAATTTCTAGCCATTTTTTTAGTAATAGAATTAATTTTTTTCTTCTGTTTATTATCTAATTCAATAACTCCATCTTTAGTTTGAATAAACTTACATTTTTTTAATAAAAATTCAGGTGCACCCTTAGAATAAACAAATTTCTCTTTACCTTTCTGACATAAAACAGACATCATTTTTCTATCAGAATTAAAAGGTAACTCTTGCACCCTTTCAAATTTAAAATCCTCTTTAAATAAATTAGCCTTAGCACCTAAAACTAATAAAGCAGATTCAGTAGGAGAACCAATTGTTTTAAATTCCATATCATTTCCCGTTCTTTCAATTATAGCATCATTACACAGTACAGCCCCATACAAAAGATTTTTCAGAACAGCATCATTAACAGGATCTATTTTCTGTTTATCCAAAAGGAAATCTCCTTTACCTTCATAACCTACTCCAGTAATTTTAAAAAGATTATTATCTGCAAAAATAGTTCTAACAGTCATTTCTCCTTTTGTTAAAGTTCCGGTTTTATCAGCACAAATAACTGTTGTTTCACCAAGTGTCTCAATAATAGACATTCTATTTACAATAGCATTCTGCTTAGCCATCTTATATGCTCCAAATGCCAAGGTAGTTATCAAAACAACCGGGAATCCTTCTGGAAATGCAGAAACAGATAAAGCAATAACCATAATAAGAATATTTATTACAATTTCTTCAGTAATACTCGTAGCTCTTAAAAACATAATTAAACCAGTTAAAACAGAAACTAAAATTGCCATGATAGCCATATATTTTGCAACTTTGTTTATTTTATTTTGTAAAGGAAGTTCCTTTTCTGTAGTAGAAATCAATTCTGCAATATTTCCAAATTTAGTATTCATTCCAGTATGAATAACTTTTACTATACATCTACCATTAACAATATAAGTACCCATAAATACTAAATTCTCATCAGTATACTCTTTTTTACTACTAACTTTTTTAGTTACATCCTTAGATTCACCAGTTAAAATAGATTCATTAACTCTGAGTTCCATTTCTTCTAAAACCAAACAATCTGCCGGAATTTTTTCACCATTCCTTAAAATTAAAATATCTCCTGGAACAATATGTTTAGAAAATATTTCTTGCTCCTTACCCTTTCTTATTACTAAAGAAACTGGAACCAACATACCTTTTAAAGCAGCTATAGCTTTTTCAGATCTATACTCTTGTACAAATCCTACTGCTACAACCATTAAAATTACAAAAATTAAAGTATAAGCAGTAACATATTTACCAACAAAAAAAGAGATAATAGTTGCAAACAAAATTAAATAAATAACAAAATTGTTTCTAACTTGTTTAAATAAAATATTTAATGGAGTTTTTTTAGAAATTTCTTTTAGTTCATTAAAGCCATACTGTTTTAAATTATTTTCAGCTTGTTTATTAGTTAGCCCCCTATATTTCAACATATTCTTTAAAATAATCACTACTATAAAAACCTTTTTTATATAACTAAATTAAAATCTAAAATGATACTCTTTTAAAATAGTGAACAAATTATTTAAAGCATATAATCTAAATATAACACAATTAGAGGTGATTTAATGGAAACTAACATAGCACTCATACTTTATGTTCTACTTGGAGCTGTGGCTGGGATGATTTATGCCCTGAGAAGAATATTTGTTCTTGAAACAAAAATTGATGTTATAGATGAGAAGATTGTTCGTGTATTAATGCATCAAGAAAAGTTAATTGAAAAGGATTTAGCACTTGATATGCGTGCAGCAAAAAAGAAATCATCAAAACCAAAAAAGAAGAAAAGAAGGTAAGACTTCTTTTTTATTTAATTTATTTTAATATTCTATTTAACTTCAACTAATTTTTTCATATATTTTAAAGTCCAAATTGCTTGTTTTAATTTATCTTGACTTTCAGAATAAATAGTGAATATTTTATCTCCCCTAACTACTTCTTGATTTATTATAACATTTAACAAAATACCTGCACCTTTATCAACTGGAGCACCTGCAATTCTCGCAATAGTTTTTATGGTTTTCATATTAAATGAATTTATTTTTCCTGTTCTTTCAGCATAAAATTCTTTTTTATATTCCCCAACTTTTAATTTGTTAGGATCTGTAATCTTTCCATCCTGGGCGTTTATTATTTCACACATCTTTTTATAAGCCAAACCACTATTCAAAACATATTCAACTGATTCTTTGGGATTTCTATGTCCGACTAATTCTAACAATTTAGTTGCTAATTCTATAGATTTCTCTCTTAAATCTTTAGGCCCCTCTCCTCTTAAAGTTTCTAAAACATCTTTGGCTTCCAATACAGGACCCACACCGTAACCAATAGGATTAATACCATTTGTAAAAACCACCCTCATTTTAATATTAAACTTTTTTGCAATCATTAAAAATTTCTTTTTCAAAGATTTTCCTTGTTTTAAGTTTTGTATTTTTGCTTTTAACCCGATAGGAACATCAATTAGAACATGTGTAGATCCAACAGCCAATTTCTTGGCCATAATAGAAGCAACTAACATCCCTTCAGGATCTAAACTTAATGGATGTCTTAATCTTATTAATTTATCATCTGCAGCAGCTAAATTCATTGCACCACCCCAAGCAATACACGAATTAGTTTTTTTAATTATTTTAGTAATTTCATCTGCAGTAAATTCAACTTTAGCTAAAGCCTCCATTGTATCTGCAGTTCCACTTGGTGAACTTATTGCTCTTGAAGAAGTCTTAGGAATAGTATAACCTAATGACGCAATGATAGGAACAACAACCATTGTAGTTCTATTTCCTGGAATACCTCCAATACAATGTTTGTCTAAAACCATTTTCTTTCCAAGATTTAATTTTTTACCATTTTCAACTATTGCTTTAGTCAAACAATAAATCTCGTCATTGCTTAATTTATCAGGGTAACAAGCAGCAATAAAATAAGTTAATTCAACTTCACTTAATCTATTTGACAATAAATCTTTGATTATAGTATTTATTTTTTCACAATTTAATTTTTCTCCTTTTAATTTTTCAAGAATATATTCAACAGAACTTGGAGCAGGTTCATAAATTAATTCCACTAAATTATTTTTTTTAACACCTAACAAATCTGCAACTTCTTTATATATAATCATATGATTTGGCTTAACAGAATTTTCAATTATATCTACAACTACAATTACTTCTTTATTTTTATATTTTAATTTAACCCTATTTAATGGATGTAAGTCTTGTTTAATTGCTTCTTTCTTAGGAATAACAACTATCAGGGGTCCCCCAGTTTTAACATCTAAAACATTTACTTTTAGTTTCATGTTAGATTGCCCTTGAATTATCTCCACTTACCATAAAATTTTAAAATTTCTAAACCAAAGCTCAACATTAAAGGGCCTATAATTATGCCTATAAATCCAAACAAAGATATTCCTCCCATAACTCCCAACAATATTAATCCGGGATGTATTCCTGCTCTATCTCCAATTATTTTTGGCCTTATTATATTTTCAATAGTAGACATAATAAATATACCAAACAAGCCTATTGCTACTGCCCCAACAATATCTCCAGAAATATACTTAACAATCACAATTGGAATCCAAACTAAAGTCGGTCCCAATAAAGGCAGCAAAGCTAAAACAAAAACTATCAAACCCCAAAATAAAGGTGCTTCAACTTTAAAAATATAAAACACTATAGTTAGTAAAACTGCTTCTAAAATACCTGTAAAAACTAGACCATAAATTACTGAATTGGTTACATTCTTAAAACTTAAGAACAAAGATTCTTTATGCTCTTTATGTAAAGGTATAATAGATTTCAATCCTTCTAAAAGTTTATCGTGGTCTCTTAAAAAGTAATACATAAACAAGATTGCAATTACAAAACCCAAAATCTGTTGAGGCAAAGATTTTGCAATTAAAATAGCTGAATCATAAACTTTCTGCGTTAAAGCACCAGTTATTGTCTCAAGATTTATTCCAAATTGTCCCATAAATAATTGGAGGGCATCATTGCCCATAATGATATTATATATCCTAAGAGATTGGTTTACTAACTCTCTTGCAATAAAATAAGTGGGGACTATTAAAACTACAACAGCTAAACAAGTAACAATAAAAGCACTTATTGAATTAGATTTTATTTTCTTCTTTAAAAAATTATGTAAGGGCAAAGTTAAATAAGAAAATACAAAAGCAGTTAGTAAAGCTGTAATATATGGCCTAATTACAAAAAAAGATATAATAAGTATAGCTAAATAAGCTAAAATAGATATCCACCCTTTTTTTTCCTGCATTCTTTATAAAACATTTATTAAATATATAAAGGTTTTTATACCTCTCTGTTCTCTAACCCCCTATGAAAGTAGCAGTTTTATTTTCAGGTGGGAAAGACTCTTGCTTTAGCATATATCAAGCACAAAAGCAAGAACATGAAATAGCTTGTCTAGTTAGCATTCTTCCAGAAAATAAGGAAAGTTATATGTTTCATTATCCAAATATCAAACTAACAGAATTACAAGCAAAAGCAATGGGTTTTATTTATGTAAGTATGATTTCCCCAGGAAAAAAAGAAGAAGAATTAAATGAGTTGTATAACATTCTAAGCATAGTTAAAAATAAATACAAAGTTGAAGGTATAGTTTCAGGTGCAATTCAATCAACCTATCAGAAAAATAGAGTTGATGATGTTTGTAGAAAATTAGATTTGAAAAGTATTGCCCCCTTATGGAACATCAATCATGAAGACTATATGCAAGAGTTAATTCTAAGAAAATTTAAGGCAATAATTGTTGGAATTGCTGCAGACGGATTAAATGAGTCTTGGTTAGGGAAAGAAATCAATAGAAATACTCTTACAGAACTAAGAAATTTAAATTTAGGGACAAAAATGCACCTTGCTGGAGAAGGGGGAGAATATGAATCTCTAGTCTTAGATGCACCAATGTTCAAAAAACAAATTATAATTAAAAGTTCAAAAACAAATATGGAAAATTCTTGCACGGGCGCTCTTGAAATTACAAAAGTAGAATTAAGAGATAAATAGCTAAGCCTTTGCAGTATCTATTTTCTTAATATGCTTGCTTTTATTAGTAAAAAAATCTATTGCTTCTTTCAATTCTTTATGGGTTTTCGCATATTCATAAATATCTATTCCTTTTAAATAAGCTTCACAAGATTGAACTAAAGCTTTAGCACCTGCAGTTGTTCCTTTTGGATGTGCATGGCATCCTGCACCCATAGTTGTAATGAAATTAACTTCGCCCATAACCTCAATAAAAGGTTTTAATTTCACCGGATTTAATCCTCCAGAAATTATAGGACAACATTTTTTCATACCTCTCCAAGAATCCTCTTCTAAAATCACGTGATGCATATTATCTTGTTTAGCCAGCTCAATGGCTTGTTTATCATTGTCAGGAATTTCTGCCCAACTCTGTTTAAAGAAATGTCCTTGTGCAACTAAATGCAATATTTCTTTTGCAGCAGTAACGTCTTCTTCTACTGAACCTTCCATTTTTCCAATACCTGCTGTTCCAGTATGTATTCCAGATGCACCGGCTAATCGTGCAAATTTAGATAAAACTAAGACAGAATAGCCAATGGGATTTTCTGGTCTTGTATACGCTCCATGACTTGCCCTATGAAAATGTATAAAAACATCAGGATATCTTCTTCTTAAAGTCTGAACAGCCATCCATCCAGCAGTGATACCATCAATTAAAAATGCATAACTCCCTTTTTCAAAACCTACTTTTCTGATTAATTCACATCTTCTTATCATTTCATCAAAATCAGGAGAAGAAACATTAAATGAATGAATTTTTTTATGCCCTGTTTCTTTAACCGCCTTATTCATAGCTTTTTTTACAAACTTGACCATAAGTCGATACTCACAAAAATCTTGATTTGCTTGAGGTTCATCATTCTTTACAAAATCTCCACCACCCGACCAAAAATCATAACACACCTCAGCATACTCAGAAGCAGTTAATCCAATCTTAGGTTTGATTATAGTTCCTAAAATGGGCCTATCATAAACTTGTAAATATTTTCTCATATCATCTAAAGTATAAGAAGGGCCAGCGTATTGTTCTAACATCGCTGCAGGAAACCAAATATCTAACATTTTTAATGCAGAAATTTCTTTCATACCCAAAACATTACCAACAATAAAAGTTAAAATATTTTGAACATTTCCCCCCCTATCAAAAATTCTCCAAGGATATGCAATCCATACCAAATTTTTACTTAAATCAATTTTATAAACTAAAGCATTTAACTCTCTTGAAAAAGCAGTTTCAGTTTTTACTCTAAAATTGGTTCCAGTTGAAGATTCTGCAGCAACTTCAGCTGCAGCCTGCAGAATATTTAATCCCTTTCCCGGAATTAAATGAGAAACAGTTAGTAGATATGTTCCATTAGTCGGATTTTTTAATTTAAGATTAACATAATTTTTTTGTTTATCATTTAAACTTGTAACTAACTTCTTAATTTTTACAGAATTACCCGTTTTATTTTTTTTTGATTTTACTTTACTTTTCAAATTGTAGACCTCTTTTATTAATGGTCAGTTAGCCTATTTATATATTTTATCTTATTTTACTATTTTTAACATCTCACTTAAATGAAGTATTAAGTGGTTAGGTTTAGCCTTTCTCAGTTTAGCTTTAGAAACATTTCCGGATGCAACAGAAATAACTTCCACTTTAGCCCTTTTTGCAGCTTTAATATCATTTAAACTATCTCCAACCATAAAATCCACCTTGTGATGCAATAATCTTTCGGCTTTAAATATTTCATCGGGATAAGGTTTTGGATGTCTAACCTCATCCTTACCTATTATTTTATCAAAAAGTTTAATTGATAATTTAGCATATTTTAATATAGTAATTATTTCAGCGTGTCTGCAATTAGAAATAATAGCCAATTCATATCCTCTTTTTTTTAAAATTTTCAAGGTTTTTATTACCCCAGGTATAACCTTAACATATTTTACAGTGTCATGAATTATATTTTCTTTTTTTTCTTCTCTTATTTTTTTTATTTCTTTAGGACTTAATTGAGGATATAATCTTTTTAAAATTAAAATAGTTTCATCACCATTTAATTCTTTTTCAAATCTTTTATAAGGAATTGCTTTTAAACCGTGTGCAACAAAAGCTTGATTAAATGCAAGTATATGTGCTTTATCACTCCAAATAAGAGTTTCATCCATATCAAAACAAATCAAACCATTTATTTTCATTAAAATCCCTTCAATTCTTTTTTTGCTTTTTTAACAAATTGTTTTGGTTTTAATATTCCAAACTCAGAAATTATACCTTTAACAAATTTAACATCTACTTTTTCAAATGCAGGATCTCTTATTTTTATTCGTTTAGGAGCTTTTCTCCAAATTTCCTTATAGTTTCTTTCTTCAATTTTTATATGTCCTGCATATTTCCAAGAATCTAAAGCCGCATAGACAGGAATTTTATTATCATAACAAATTTCAGCAAACATTCCAGTTCCAATTTTATTTATTATAGCCCCATTTTTCAAAACAGCATCAGTTCCCACAAGCATAATAATATTTTTATTTTTAACTGATTTTACAACTGACAAAAACGCAGAATCCACAAAAGAAGTAACTTTAATCTCGGCTTTCATCAATTCTAAAACCGTTTTTCTTCCCTGAAATAAAGGTCTTGTTTCAGAACTATAAACTTCAAACTTTTTGCCTTGCTTTTTGGCTTGCTTTAAAATTTTAATAACTGTAGAACTATGACAATGTGTAAAAACCACAGAATTATTTTTTATTAATTTTGAGCCTTGTTTAACAATTTCAGAATTTGTACTTTCAAAATGTTTTAATGCTAATTTAACACCTGCTTTTTTATCTTTAAAACCAAGCACAAATCTAATTGCATTTTTCAACGCAGGCTCAGTAGGTCTTACATTAATAATTTGTTTAACTGATGTAGAATCGTTTTTTAAAAGAAGTAATTTTATGCCTTCTTTAGCCACATTCTCAGCACCTTGAATTTTTATGTTTTTTATATCCTTCAAAACCTTATCAAACCTATCCATAAGTCAAACAATAAGCCTTTCTCTATTTTAATGTTATATATCACTAAAGAGTGACAAAAAGAGAAAGATTTATAAATGACTTTGTTTTAAACCCATTATAACACCTAACTAGAGGTTTAAATGAAACAATTAAACTTATTTGAAACAAAAGAACAAAAACCGCCAATAGCACTGAGAAGACAAGATGTATGTAATTTAATATATACTATTTATAAAAATGATCAAGAAAATTTATTTATCGGTCTTAACGAATATGTTAGCTTAAAAGATTTCTCAGAATTCATTAATATATTTGATTCTATGATATTTGCAAAAAATGCAAGAATTCGACACTTAGAAGCAACTCTTGGAAATAAACTTGATGAATTTTCTACTGAAATGCAAAGCTTAGATTTATACTCCCTTTTTAGAAAACTTAGAGACAAATCCAGTTATGTAGAATATCACAAAACCCTCAAAAGTTTAAAAAATCCATTAACAAAAAAAGGAAATAACCAAATTGAAGGCGAATTAATTGCTGCTGAAGCAATAGTTAAATATGGGCTTGAAAGAGATAATGTAAAAAAAGGTGTAAACCAAATAGAAAAAAAACACCCTCATTTAATTCAACGCCTAAAAGACAAATTAAATGCACCCGCAGTAATTTACTGTAAAGAAAAAGACTATATATTTTATAGAAACAAATATGATAATTCTAAACTTCCTTATCATATTGAAATAAGGCCTTTAATTCCTGCATTTAAAGGAACACAATACGAAAAGGATATAAAAAAAGGAAAGCACTTTGCAAAAAAAAGCTCAGAAATTTTAGTAGATTACTTAAAAAAAGCTTACTCAGAGATTATAATAAAAACAGATACTTTAGAATAAAAAGTTTTTTAAACTTGAACTGATTTATAGTTACCTACAAAAAAGATGTCCATAGAAACTGAAAAAATAAATGGTATTTCTAAACAACCCGGCTTATTTGACCTAAGTGAATATCCCATAACTCAAAAAAAAGACAAAAATGGAAATTTAAAAACAGTACCTCAATATAAGGGAGTACTCTGGCCAGAATTATCTCCCGAACTTATAGGCTGTATTCTTGGAAAAGATACTGTATGGATTAATTCATTATACCAAAGTTTGAAGGATTATCCATCTTTAGAATATTTTATGCCTTTTGTGAATTTTAGAGATTTAATTATATTTTCTAAAAACTCAATATTAGAAAGAAAAATTATATATTCAACCAAAGAATTGAATAATAAATCCAATCATTCATTAAAATTAAATATGGATTTAAAAGAGGAATTTAAAAGATCAATTGATAAAAGCAGTATTTATTCTATTTTTAGAAGATATTTTACACAAGATGATTTTGGTATGCTTGCTAGCCTTAATAAATCTTGCCCAATCCAAATATTAGAATTATATGCAAAAACAAATTGTTATCAAAATAGAGATTTAGAATTGAGACTCAATCTAATTAATCAAAACAAGATTATTAAATTAAAAGATCAAATAACTCAACCTTCTGAAAATCTTAATTTAATGCATTTTAAAGATAAAAAGAGTTATACTAAAGAAGAAATGATTAATAAAATTATATATCTAAGAGAAACATGTAAAAATATTTCAAAGATTATTAATCAACACATAAAAAATCTTAAATTAGCAGGAAATTATGAAGTTGCTAATAAAATATATATACCAAATTAAACCTTGCCTTGTTTATTTTCTAAACTCTTTATTTCTTCAATTTCCTCAGTAGAAATGGCACAACCTCTTAGTCTTAAACCCCACAAAAGGGCATCTAATAAATTTAATCCCTTACCTGTAGCATATTTTTGAACTAAACCTTTTTCAAAAGCCACAGTCATTAATTCAGAGCTCCTTATAATATCTACATCCAAATCATTTCTAAAAATCTTAAGATTCTGCGTATTTATTTTAATAGTAGTATGAAGCTTGCTACTAAGCAGTTCTTTTAGTTTCTGTGGATCTTCAACCAACATCCTTAAAGTTCTTTCATCAACAACACAAATCCCATCTAATTCATCTGCTAAAACTAAACTTTGTATTTCGCCTTCTTGAATTATTCTCATATATTTTCCTTCTGTATTAAATATTTGATTTGAAATTCTATACAATTTCATAGACCTTCCTAAATAATCTTTTTTAGAATAAATTATAAACAAACCCTCATCAATTTTTTTCTGTAATTCCATAGCTTCTAATTTAAATCTCCTACCTTGAATTGGAACCGTTACTAATTCTCTTTGAACAGCCAAAGGTAAATAAAAATTAACATTATGATTTCTTTTCATATCTTCTAAAACAGGAATTAAATTATTTAAAACTATACTTATTATACTACTAGAATCAAAAACTATATTCATCTTAACTAAATATCCCCCTTGCAACCTTTAATCTTCTAGAAATTGACTCAGTTATTCCTTCTTGTCGATCTGCTATTCCTGTTGTCCCTGTATATTCTGCTAATTCCCAACCAGTTACACCCAATAGCTCTTTTACAACACCGGAACTTAAACCATGTTCATATAATCTTGAAGCTTTATTTATTTTTGTTCTTTCAACAATCTCAGAAATATATTTTCCAAGCTTAGATTCTACCCTTCCTAATTTTTTAAGAATATTTTTTAAAGAATTTAAATAGCCTTCATTATCATTTTTCTCTAATTTCTTTTTAGCTTCAATAAGATTATTTCTAACTATTGCATCCACATAATCCCAATCTTGATAAGTGTGATATTTACTTCTTTCATAGACTTTAGATGCTGTATAAAGAACAATTGCAACTAAAATTGGCTCTTCAGATTGATATATAGTCATAGCATGAATAGTTTTATCACTTAATTCTTTCAACTTTTTAACATCATCATTTTCTAAAGCCAATATTGCTTCTGTAAGAACTTCAAGAATATCCCCTCTCGCTTCTTTATTCATTATTAAACAGAATTACTTTAAATTATATAAATTTATTGTTAAAATTAAGTTAAATCTTTAGACAAAGCTTTTAACATTTCTTCTTCTAAACTACCTGTAACTTTGTATTTACTAAGTTCTTCAACAGTTACCCATTTAAAATCTTGGATTTCTTTACCTTTTTTTACATTAGAATTAAAACTCTTAACTAAAAAAGAAATACCTAAAATATTACTTTTATCTTTTCTAATATAACTATAATCTGCAATATAAATTAAATCATCACCTATATCTAAACAAACTTCTTCCTTCAATTCTCTTTTTAAAGCTTCTAAAATAGTTTCTCCTTCTTCTAACTTGCCACCCGGAAAACTCCATTTTTCAGGATGAATCTCATCTTTAGAGCTTCTTTTAATTATAAGAAAATGATTTCCTCTTTTAACAATTGCATTAACAACTAGATTCATTTTAACTCTTTTAAAACTTGCTCGACACTTATACTTTTACATAATTCAGGATTATAAATATCAGAATAATAATTATCTTGTATCAATTTACTTTCAATTTTTTCTAATCTTTCATAACCTTCAACTTCATTTGCAGGGGTGCATAAAAACAAACCAATAACCTTCTTCTTTAATGCTAAAGCTAAATGTAATGCTAAAGTATCTCCAGTTATAACCTTATCACATAAATTAATTACACTTGCAAATTCTCTTATTGAATTATTACTTTCGTTTTGAATTGCTTTAACTTTTTGTAATATCTTATTTTTTAGGACTTCTTCTCTTTCTCCGCCCAATAAAATTACTTGATATTTACTTGGAATCTTTTCAATTAAATTGATTATATTTTCTTGTCCCCATTCTTTATTTTGCCATCTTCCACCAGCACCAACATTAATCCCAATTAAAGGTTTAGTTATTTCATTTTTCTTTTTAAAATCCTCAGCATATTTCAAATCTTTCTCAGTTAAATTAAAAGAATAGTCCTGTTTATTATATTTTAATTCTGCAACATCAAACATCATTTCTTGATAAGTTTTTTTATTCTCTTTATTTATTTTATCTGAAAATGCTCTTGTTAAATAATATTCAGCCTTCTTATTATAACAAGTTGGATATCCATCTTCATTTAAGAAAAATCCATATTTAGGTTTTGCCTTTACTAAAGTTGCAATTGCACTTCCAGGAAGATCTATTTCTAAACTTAAAACAACATCAAACTTTTCAATTTGCAATCTTAAAATATTTTCTGGATTATAAACTAAAATTCTATCAATATTTGGATTATTATATAATAAAGTTTTACTCTCTTCTTTAACTAACCAAGTTATTGAGGATTCATAACCATATTTTTCTTTTATTGCTTCTAACAGAGGAGTAGTTCTTAAAACATCACCAATTGCACCTAATTTAATGATCAAGATTTTAGTCTTTATAGGTTCATAAAACTCACACTTTTCACAACTATAATAACCCTCAGTCTTAGATATTTCACAAGCCTGAATTCCCTTAAAACTCCTACAATTTCTGTTCCAGTTCATAAGGTCTAATTTATAAAGCAAGGTATTTAAATTTAACCTCTATTTTAAGCCTATGAAAGTTTATATTGCCGGTCCATTGTGGAAACCTGAAGATAGAATTATACTTGAAAAAATAGCCTTTTTTTGTAAAGAAAAGAATATCAAAACTTTCTTACCTCACAGAGATGTTGGAATTTATGAAAAAGGTAGTTCGAAAAAATTCTTTGAAAAAGATAGTAAAGAAATAGATAATTGCAATTTAATAATTGCAGTTTTAGATTGGAAAAGTGTTGGTTCTGGAACAGCGTGGGAAATAGGGTATGCTTATGCAAAAAACATTCCCGTAATTGCATTAGTTGAAGATTTAAAAAGTATAAATACCTATGATAGAATGTGCACAATGGTTTTTAATTCTGTAATTATGTTTGATTCTTTAGAAAAATTACAAAAAGAAATAATAAAAAGAAAAAAAGGCTTAAAACTTTAAGCCCACTTTATCAACAATCTTCTTAGTTACTTTAAAATCAGAAGTTACTGCACCAGTTGCGAGATTACTTGCACAAGCTCCAGATGTTGCAATTACATCTACAGTTTGAGCACTTGTACTAATACCCGTTATCTCAACACAGGCTAAATTAATAATCTTTCCATCAACAACATCTTGTGCAGTTGCTTTATCTCCTGCCTTTTTTACAGTTGGAAGATTATTCCTTATTGAATTATCTATTATTCTAATAACTTCTAAATCTGCAGTATCATTACTCATCCCAGCTAATTTAACTTTATGTTTATTATCATACAATAAAATCTCTTTCCCAACTGTAAGTCTCTGAGCACCTTCTCTTAAAGTTGTTGAAACTTGACTAGTTGTTGATGTTTGAGTTCCAGATATTGAAGTTCCTGTACCTGCATCAGTTCCAACTTCTGAATTTATTAGATCTTTTGATTCATCATCTGTAAATACCCCTTGTACACCACCTACAACAGAGGTAACTACATTAGTAACTGCCATTGCAAATTTTTGCATAATACTCAACTGAGGTAATTGAATTAACCAAGCTTGCCTATGTTCTCCTTCACATAGAGTAGTATTTATTTTTCCAGGAATAATACAGGGAAGTTTTAATTCCATAGCCCTATCAAAAGTATATCCTACATCTGCGCAGTTCCTTATCTTTAAACTATCTGCATAAATTATACTATTATTTAAATAATCACATTGTTCATTTCTATTTATCAAACCATCTCCGTAAACTGGCTTATCACAAACTGTCAAATCTATTTTTCCATTTGCACACGCAACCAACCCCTTATTCCAAGGTTCTGTAAACCAATAAGCACATTTATTTTTTGTAGTCCGTATTATTTCATCTGAATAAATCACTTTCCCATCAAAAGATTTATCACATTGTTCATTTCTATTTATCAAACCATCTCCGTAAACTGGCTTATCACAAACTGTCAAATCTAATTTGCATTCAGAGGTGCATCCTGTAAAACCTTTATTCCAAGGTTCTGTAAACCAATAAGCACATTTATTTTTAGTTGAGCTTATTATCTCTTTACTATAAAAATAATTTGTTGAAATATTTTCGCATTGTTCACTAGATTCAACAATTCCGTTTCCACAAATAGCTAATCTACCCACATTTATAGAATCTTCAGTTATTTGAGTAATTGTTAAATCTTTTCCTAAGAAACTAATTGTCAAGGGTTTCCCTGAATTTATAGAATCAGTTTCATCAAAAGTAATATTTTTAGTATAATAAATTACGGATTTACTTACTTCTAAAAATACATCTGAACCATAATCGTCATCTGCGCTAGTTAAAGAAGTTGCTAATTTTAAATATTTTGACGTAAACATTGTATCAAAGTGCAAATTCTCTAATTCGTTTACAAAAATTTTATATTCGGGCAGTTCATACGACAAGAAATTTTGACCTATTCTTTTAGGAAGCCCTTTAATAATTTGAGAGTCTTTTTTAACTACTAAGGTACCCCTAACTCTGTAAGAAGGTATACTTAACACAACCTTATCAGAATCCCCATATGCTTTTGGATTTTTAATAATAATACCATATTCCTCTCTATGGTCTTCATCTTTTGTACCTAAATTTACTAAACCATTTTGTCCACCAGTATAGGTTAATTCGTCTGCTTCAGCTAAATCAACATAGTTACCTAAACGAGATATCACATTATTTACTGTTACCCAGTTCATAGTTAAGTTATAAGTTGGATAAAGATTTATACTATTATAAAATTCATCACTATAATCTTGAGAAGCCAGCATAATTATTTTTAAGTAAATAATATTATTATAATTTTCTACAGCTAAAATAATCGAAGAATTAATTAATATAGGGTATTGATCCCGATCCCCTTTAACAGCTCCAGCAAGATATACTTTTTCATCATCAATATCTTTATAATAAATATATAATTCTGCAATATCAACCTTTCCAATTTTATTGTACGTGGATAACCAAATTTTATTTGTAGTAATATAATCTGGCTGTTCTCCATTTTTTATAATATTCTTTCCCAATATGGTTAAACCTGTTGAATCTGTAGTAGAAATTTCTATAGCTTCTGCAGAAGTAACTCCAATTGCATTATCTAAGTCTGCGGAATTTGTGTATTCGAAAGTATAAGTATTATAATCATCACTTTTAGGCTCTAAACTTTCAAAACAAATAGAAAGGTAATTATTTGGAAGATTTAAACATTCGCCCACACCAAGAGGATTGTCTTCACTATCATCCCAAACAAAATCATTTTTAATACTTATAGAAGTATCACTATTTTTAGAAGAAGAAGATTTAATATCCCAAACCCAATTAGGATTATTTGCATCTTCCCCAATATAAGCCTCGCCTGTTTTATAAGTTACACCCCTAACACTAACACTAAACATAATTGTTAACACAAAAACACAAACTAAACTCAAGAAAATCTTCACATTTTTATTATTATTCACTTAAAACACCCCTTCATTTTTAATATAAATATTAATTAATGATAAGAGAATAATACTACATATATATACTTTTTGTTAGTTTTTACCATCTAACAGACTTGTACTAGGAGTTTCTTCCTCTCTCCAACCATCTTTATATTTCTGTTTTTTGAATTTAGACTCATAAACAGCCAAGAACCAAACATACAATCTTAATATATATGGAAAAGGAATTAAGATTATAGTTCTAAAACTATTTGCATACTTAAACAAATAAACAAAAAACCATCTCACCCCCCTAAAAACCTCAGAAACAAATGTAGTTCCTTTTTTAAAATCCTTAGAAATCTCTAAACAATGAATATTCATGTGACCTTTAATATTTCTCTTCCTTTGAATTAAATAATCTTTTAAATTTTGAGGACAAAGAACATTTACATTGGCCTTTTCAGAATAACCGATTTTATATCCTTTTTTCCAAAAAATCATAGGTAGAATAGCATCTTCACATGCTTCTAAAGGAAAATCAGAAATAACTCCATTTCTAAATGCAAGTAAATATCCTGAAGTTTCAAAGAATTTTCCAGATTTAAATAATTTCTTTCTATTATAATTCATTTCTGTAAACAAATAATGTGCTAAAAATCCAAAACAACTTTTTTTATCATTCAAAGGAACTGGATGTCCACAAGCAATTCCAATTTTCTCATCTTTAAACATACTAACAATAGCATCGACAGAACCATTATTCAAAAACACGTCACCATCTGTAGTTATTATTATATCATTTTTATCTTTAGAATAATATTGCTCAATTAATAAATTCAAAGCATAAGATTTACCTTCACCAGGATCTAAAAAAAATTCAACTTTACCTTTAAACTTTTTCTTTAATAACTCTTCAATTTTAAAATCTGGATCAGAAACAATAACTTTAAAATTTTTCAAATCAACTTGTTTTAATACAAATTCAACTGATTTAACCATAGACTTTGGCTCTTTATAAGAAACAATAATTATTGTATGCATACTTCACCTTTAACTACAAAACCTCAACAGGATAATTTGAAGGTCTTATCAAAACTTTCAATTCTTTACTTTCAGACAAAGCTTCTATTCTGCACTTAACTACGCCATGTTTACCTATACTAGATAGTTCAATCTTACTAACGACTAAAACCCCTTCAGGCATTTTTATCTTTTCACCAACTTTAAGCTTTCCAGCCTCTTTCCTAACCATTAGCCTAAATCTTAGATATAACTTTATAAATATTTCTCAATATCTTTTAAATATGTCAAATATACCAAATGCAATCATTTTGCTTTCAGGAGGTTTAGATAGTTCTGTAACTGCTTTTTATGTAAAAGACAAATTTAAACCAAAAAATATAATCTGCCTTTTCTTTGATTATGGACAAAGAACTTTAAAACAAGAAGAGTCCTCATCAAGAATAATCTGCAAGCTAATCAATGGAACTTTTAAAAAAATAAATATTTCCTGGTTAAAAGAGTTTAATACTTCTATAATAAACAAAGATATTAAAAAAACCTCAAACTACACAGAAAAAGACCTAGGAAATATAAAAAAGACAAAACAAGAATTAGAAAATTGGTGGGTCCCTGCAAGAAATTTAATATTCATAAGTTCAGCACTTGCGCTTGCAGAATCTGAACAAATAAAAAAGAATATTCATTATAATATTTACACAGGTTTTAAATCAGAAGGACAAATTCCAATGAAAGACGCAACTCCAGAATTTTTAAGCTTAATGAACAAAATGGTTAAACACGCAACTTTAAAAGAAAATTATAAAATAATTGCCCCCTTAATAAATTATGACAAAGATAAAATTGTAGAAATTGGAACAAAACTAAAGGTTCCCCTTGAAAAGACATTTAGTTGTTATATTAGTAATAAAAATGGCCACTGCGGGAAATGTGAAGCCTGCATACTAAGAAAAAAAGCCTTCTACTGGGCAAATATTAAAGATAAAACAATTTATTTAAATTAGTTACATAATATAACCAATAAACAAGAATAAAAGATATTAATTATAAAATATGACAAAAAAGCTCAAATACTGCCCCTTTGTTATATTCCATAATAGAACTCAAAGAAATCTTAATACAAAATGTAAAGGGGCATTATAAAAATGCTCTTGAATCTGAAAGAAAATAAGAATATAATAAATAGCCTTTATCTTATAAGCATAAGAAAAAAGCAAAACCTATCTAGTTTATAGATTATAACCAATTAAGAATAATAATCTACTTCATTCTTTAATTAAGACATATCTATCCAAACAGGTATAGCTACAATCACTGCAATAATTAAATACAAATACCAATTTAAACTTAAAATTGGTGCCCATAATTTTGCAACCATTAATATAAATGCAGCAGATGCAATTTTTATTAACGATATATCATACCATTTCAATTTTCTAACTCTTTTTGCAATCCATTTAAAACTCATTTTTTAACACCTCTTTTTTTAATTAATTTTTTATTAGTTCTTATTAAGATTTTAATTTCTTCTAAGTCCTTTTGCATATCTTCGATTTCTTTCTCAGCCTTAACATTCACTTTATAATCATATTCAGCCCTTAATCTATCTCTTTGTGCTCCCCTATTTTGACTCATCAAAATTATTGGGGCCTGTAATGCTGCTAAACAAGATAAACCAAGGTTTAATAAAATAAAAGGATATGAATCCCAAGAAGAATTTATTCGCAAAAGAAGAACATTTGTTAAAATCCATAAACCAATAAAAATTAATAAACTAGAAATGAAAAACCAACTACCTGCAAAACCAGTCAATCTATCTGCTGCTCTCTGCCCAAAAGAGAGTTTATGCTTGAAGGGATGTTTAATAGATTTATAATTCATATTTATAAAAAAGAATAACTCTTATATAAATTTAGCCCTATCTAAACTAATTTTGCTATAGTTTTCATAACTTTTTACTAAATCATTAAAGATTTTACCATTTCTAAATAAGTAAGTCTCAATGGGTATATCCATTCTATAAAAATAATAATTTTTTCCAACTCCCACTATTTCAGGTATTTCTAAAAGAATATTAAGATTTTCATTAAGATTCATTTTTTCAAACCTAAAATGAGAATTTTTAGAATTTAACATAGATTTAATTAATTCTTCTTCTAATTTATTTCCTTTAGTTATAAATTTAATTCCTGAATTTTTAGAAAAATAACCGATTATACTATAAAATTTTTCAATGATTTTTCTTTCATCAACATTATTTTTTTTAACAACTCTACCCTTTTCAAAAATAAGATTTTCTTCAAAATAATCTTCATTTCTTATAATTCTATCTTTGTCCTGTATGACAATAGAAACTTTTGAAAAATTAAGAGCATCTTTAATATTTGCTCCTAATAAAGAAGAATTAATTTCTTCCCATTTCATAAACCTACTAGAATCCTCTTCCAACCAATATACTTCTTTAATTCCTGGAAATATTAACATAAAAAAAGAATTAATCCCTAATTTATAAAACTTTATAACTTATCCAAAATTTGCAATTCTTGTAAATCTAAAGTTTACAACTCTTGAAGAAAACCTTCCATAACTTTAACAGCAAGCTTTTTATCATCACTTGTCAAAACTCCATGAGTTGAATTACTTAAATATACAACATACTTTCTTTGAGAATTTACATTATTAAATATAACTTCTGCGCTCTCAACTTTAACAAGTTCATCTTTCTGAGATTGCAAAATGAGTATTGGCTCATCTATTTCTTGAAGTTTAATCTCACTTGTTAATTCCAACAACTCCTCAACACTAGAATAAGGCAAAGCATTATAACTTACCCTTTCCTTTTTAATTTCTAAATATTCATCAGAATTAATAACATTATAGGGTGTAAATAATTTAATTAAAGAAATAAATTTAATATAGGCTGACTGCAATTCTAATGGACTATTTAACAAAATCACACCTTTAAGATTATACTTCTGTGCAAAATATAAAGCTAATATACTTCCAGTAGATGTTCCAGAAATTATTGTTTTATCTTTATCCAGCATACTAAGAAGATGATCTACTTCACTAATCCATTCTTCATAACCTACTTTTGCCAAATCTTCAGGTGTAGTTCCATGCCCTGGAAGAAGTAAAGCATCAACATTATAATTTTTTCCAGCCAAATAAATCACTATATCTTTAAATTCTGCAGGAGAACCACCCAAAGAATGTAACATAACTATATTATCACCACCTCTATCAAAATGATAACTTTCTGCACCAACTAAAATCCCATCTTTGCCATATTTTTGTTGCTTTTCCCAAGATTTAATACTATAAATATTTACAGCTCTACTTATAATTATTAAAACCGCAAAAAAAGTAATAAGATATAATATTCTTTTAAATTTTTTTTTCAAATTTACCTCTAAAACTAAGATTTTAGAATTATTTTTATTAATTCTACTGCTCTCTTTCCATCAATTTTTCCTCTATACTTTTCCATCAATCTTCCCATAACCTCATTCATTTTTGGTTCTTTATCTTCACTTTCTAAATCTAAAATAATTTTTTTAATTTCTTTTTTGACTTCTTCTTCATCCACACTAAGATATTTTTTAGAGATTTCATCTAATCTTCTTCCAGTAGCGTTTAACTCAACCATAATCTCCAAAACCGCTTCTTTAGAAATCTTTCTATTATTATATAAATCTAATATTGAATAAATATCATATTTTATTTCTAAATTATATTTGGTTTTAATTTGTTTAGGATATTCAACTAATACTCTTGCAATAAATTCGGGTTCTATATTCTCTAATTTAGAAACATAATCTTCAAAATTAATTTTATTTTTTATTATCTCTTCAGCCAACACAGATGAAATTTTATATTTCTTTTCTAAACTTATTGTTTTCTCAGTTATCAATTCAGGTCTACTTATATTTTCTAACATCTCTTCACTTATTTTAATAGGTACATGATCTGTCTCGGGATACATTCTTGCAGCACCAGGCATAGGTCTTTGAAAAGTAGTTGTAAAATCGACATTAGCTTTTCTAACCTCGGCTTTTAAAGTTTTATTCTTTATATCTTCAATCTGCCTTTTAACCTCATTTTCAATAACTTTAGGCATACTTTTTAGTTCTTGAAAACCTTTAATTTCAATTCTTGGATGCCCCCTAATAGAAAGATTAACATCTTGTCTTATTGTTCCAATTCCTCTTTTTACTTTATTTGTAGATCTTAGAATCATTCCGATTATCGAAGCACATTCTTTTGCATGCTCAGGAGTTTTTATTTCTGGAGCAGTTGCAATCTCAACTAATGGAACACCTAATCTATCTAATCTATAAGTAATATAATTAGAATCTTCAGAAAGCTTTTTTGCTGCTTCTTCTTCTAAACAAACTGTATCTATATGAACATTTCCTAAAGAAGTTTTTATATATCCTCTTTTTGCAATTAACATTGTTCTCTGAAAACCAGAAGTTACTGAACCATCAACAACTGCTTTTCTCATTATTTGTATTTCATCAACTATTTCTGCATTGAATAATGTTGCAATTTCAAGTGCAATATTTAAAGCATATTTATTAATAGAGTGTGGCGGCTCTTCATCATATTCTACCAAACAAGAAGAACTTGAACAAGCTTCATATCTAATTACCTTATTTTTTTGCATCTCAAACTCTGCAACTATATCTTTCTCACCTTTCTCACTCAATACAGATCTAAACCTTCTTTCAAATTTGATATCTGCTTTGTTAGGATCATTAACTAAAGAAGGACATTTACAAAATAATTTATGTGTTTCTAACTGTTGATGTATTTCTAATCCAGCTTTAAATCCGAGTTCATTATAATACTTTAAATCCTCTTCCAAATTTTTTTCAGTCATTTTAATTAAATTGAGAAATATTCTGATACATTGTTCTTGAACTTATTTCACCACAAATATTTTTGCCTATTAATTCTTTAACTTGATTAGGATGATTTTTCAATAACCAAGCCAATTTAACAAAGGCGGTTTCAGTTAACATATCTTCACCCGGAATTACACCTAGCTCTTGTAACTCTCTCGCAGGTTTGTAAACATCCATATTAACTCTTCCAAATATACAATTAGAAGTCATTACAACCACAGTTCCAGACTCTATAACTTCTTTTAAAGCCTGTCTTATTTTTTCATGTTCTTCAGTAACCCCATCATTTTTAGTAAATGGAATTTGTCCTAAACCTGTCCCCTCAATTATCAATCCTTTGTATCCTTTATAAAATTTAAATTGTTCAAGGTTCATATTTATATGAATTTTTAAGATTGCAACTTTGTCCTCAAATTCTGGGAGTATTTTCATTTCTCCACTTGAATAGTTTTCTTGCTTCATACTCACTTTTCCAGTTTTATAATCTACCATTGCAATTGATTCAGTATTAATATTTTGGAAAGCATCTCTTCTTGAAGTATGCAATTTTTTTGTTTTAGTAGCAGAAAAAATATCGCAAGTTATATCAGAAGATTTTGAATGCATACAAATTGCAACACCTCTATAATTAGAATTACAAACAAAACTTGCTGCACAAACTAAATTCACTCCAGCATCACTGCTTCCCCTATCTGATGATCTTTGTGCACCAACAAAAATAATTGGAATATTTGAATTTTCAATGGCAAAGGATAATGCCGCAGCACCAACTGCTAAATTATCTGTTCCCATACTTATTATTATTCCTTTATATCCTTTAGAAATATTTTTTTCAATTTCTTTTGCAATTAAAGTTATGTGTTTAAATCTTAAATCATCAGACCAAATATTTCCAATAAAAACAGAATCGATATTTGCAATTTCGTGTAACTCTGGAAACATTTCAATTAATTGTTCAGGTTCAAATGAAGCATGAACTGCACCAGTTTTATAATCTACTCTTGATGCAATTGTTCCACCGGTATGTAAAATTAAAATCTTTGGAAGATTTTTATTTAATTCAATTTTTTTTCCATTAGGATTAGAAACCATTTCAGATTTTTCAACAACCCTTATATCTCTTATATTTGATTTTTCAATTCCAATATTATAACCATTATTTAATTTTAAAACAAGAATATCTTTTTTGTCATTTATCAAAATTCCTTCTACAACTTCTATGCTAGTTTTAACATTTATTTTATAACCTTGTTTAAGCCCTTTAAAGTCCATAATAAGCCATATTGTAAAAGCTCTTTAAATATCTTTTTATTAAATCAGAAGAAAGAAATTTATATATACTTGAAACTATATTTTAAAGCCTAAGAATATTTAAAAGTAAGTTTAAACAAAAAATAAGAATTAAAGTTCAAAATTCCTTTTTTTGGGCAATTAGGAAAGTTGAACACCATCAAACTCTAACATTGTAATCGGGCATTGGTAGTTAGATTTGTAAATTTAGTTTTGGGCAAAACCAAACTTGACGGCTTAACTAATTCTAAGTAGGGGTAATACTCACCACAATATAAACTTTGTGTTTTTGTGGATAAAATAATAATAAAAGGGGGTCAACCAAAATGGAGTTCCTTGTACAAGATGCAATAAAGCAAGCTGAAAAGCACAATGGTGCAGATGATGCACTAATAGGACAAGCAAATATAAAAGTAATTGGTACTGGTGGTGCCGGCGGTAATATAGTAACCTGGCTATATCAGAAAGGTATCAGAGGTGCAGAAATCATAGCTGTAAATACTGATAGACAACACTTAGATATACATGAAGCAGACAAAAAAATCCTTATAGGAAAGGATTTGACTAGAGGTCTTGGATGTGGAGGTTTCCCACAAAGAGGACAAGAAGCTGCTAAAGAAAGCCTTCAAGAACTTAAAGAGTCTCTTAAAGATTCAGATATGGTTTTTGTTTGTGCTGGTATGGGTGGAGGAACTGGAACTGGTTCAGCACCTGTTGTAGCAAAAATAGCTAAAGACATGGGTGCTATTGTTATAGGTACAGTAACTATGCCTTTTGATATTGAAAGAGCCAGAATAGACAAAGCTGAATACGGTCTTCAAGAACTTAGAGAAGTCAGTGATTCTGTTATAGTAATTGATAACAACAGATTAGCTTCAATCGCTGGAAATCTTCCAGTTCAACAAGCTTTTGCTGTTGCAAATGAATTACTTTCAACAATGATTAAAGGAATTGTAGAGACAATTGCTATTCCAAGTCTTGTTAACTTAGACTACGCAGATGTTAAAGCTATCATGACAGATTCCGGTGTTTGCGCAATAGGTATCGGAGAATCAGGATCAGAACATAGGGTAGAAGAAGCAACAAGAAGAGCATTAAGCAATCCTCTACTTGATGTCAGTTACAAAGGAGCAACTGGAGCATTAATCCATGTTGCAGGTGGACCAGACTTAACTCTTGATGAAGTAAATAGGGTTGGACAAATTGTTACTGAAGCTCTTGACCAAGATGCAAATGTTATCTGGGGAGCAAGAATCAGCGACGATATGAAAGGAAGACTAAGGATTATGACTATTATAGCAGGTGTTAACTCACCATATATCCTTGGAAAGTCTGACTACAAAAAATCAGCTGGACAAAGAAACAGAATGAGTCATGAGTTAGGCATAGACATGGTTTAAGTGTCTATTAAAGTCCGAACATACTCCAAAATCCCCCTATAGAATTTTGGACAATTTTTGGCCTTGCTAATGTGCTTTTTTGGCACATTAGCTGCTTTTTTCTTTTTCATATTTAATTTCACTAAGAATTTCCAATTACAAAATATTTTCCTGATTTTTTCAAACTATCTAAATAATCTCCAATTTCTTCAGCCTTTATTACTTTTCTGAGACTCCAATCTTTTCTTCTTTCAATTTCATCTTCTAACTCAACCTGCTTAAAAAAATCTTCATTTTTCCTTTCAATTACAGCTCTCCAAGGATTAACATAATCATTTGCTAAATCATTAAATAGTTTTATAATTTTTTCATAACCACCATTATGTAAATTGCGTTCTTTGATAACTTGATTAATCGCATTTACAGAAGGTAAAGAATTTAACAAACTTTGCTTAAAAACTTCGAATCTATTTGATAATCTTCTATATTTTTCAAAATTAAAATATTCTTTTAAAGATTTTTTTCCAAATCTTCCATTATTATAATCCCATTCTACCATTGCAGCAAAATTATTCCTTTCTTCAGGACTTAAAGACATAGCTAAAAAATGGGGAGATAAAGAATATCTGCCTTGAGAAGGATTCATAAAAACCGTATTAACAAAATCCTCTACAACCTCTCCCATTTGTCCCAATTTATCTACCAACTCCTTAAAATTCATCTCATCAGGCAGATTGTTATAAAAACTAGTTTTTAAAATAGTATCATCTCCAGTTTTTTGTTTTATAAATTCTGCAACTGCTTCTTTTCTAACAGGCCAACCCCAAATTTCTTGTATAAACTCAGGTTCATAATGTAATCCTCTATACAATACAACGGGCTTAACTAAAATTTCTTTTTGTGTATAAATAGTATTTATAACTTTATCATACTCTTTATCCCAAAGATAATCTCTTTTTTCTTGATCAGAATTTTCATGTTTTAAATAATTAGAATAAGCTGATTGTATAATACCCTCCATTTTCTCATTAAAATCCATAGAGTTTAATATTTGCTCAGAAACTTCTCCTTTAGGAATTTCAATTATAACTTTTTCAGGTTTATTATCTGAAGAAGCACCTTCTTCAAAAACAGAACCAACAACTTTAGGTATAACTGTTTTTGTCGCTTCATCTTTTTGTTTTTTACTAATTTTAGATTTAGGTTTTTCAGATTTTCCAAATTCTCTAAACATTCCACCCATAGATTGGCTTAATATATCACCATATTTTCCAGAACCCGGAACAAAATTATCTAAATCTATATTAAGAGCCATTTTTTCCACCGTAATTTAATTTGTGTATATTCATAAGTTGCACTAAATACATTCTTGCTTGGGGTTTAATATCTAAACTTTCAAAAATATTTTTCTCCATTATACTCAAATCATTTAAATCCAATTTTGCTCCAATCAACCTTTTGTAAAAAGTTTTAAAACTATCAGATTCACTTGCTTCCTTAAGTAAAGGTTTATAACCATACTCAATAACTAAATCTTTAGTAGGTGTATTAATCTTAGATTTATTAAAAGGCAATGCTCCAGATAAAACTTCATTCATATCAACTAATAAACTTTTAGTAGTGTTATAACCTTCATTTAATTTTTCAATTAAAGTTTGAGTAAATTTACCTTCCATTCCCCAATAAGGATCTTTTTTAAGTTGATGATCGTTGGGTGTAATTCTATGCGCAATTAAGTAAGGTAAAATTGATTGAATTATACTTAATTGAACTTCTGGTTTTTCAGATCTCTCAAAAGAATTTAAGAACCAAGAGTATGCTTTACTCCATCTTAAAACATCTAAAAATGCTCTTCCTGAAATTCCTTGTTGAGTCATTTCACAATACTGTCCTGAATATTCGCAACCTTTACATCTGGGGCCAACATCAATTGTGCTTTGATTTTTATCAAGCTGATCAGCCCTCACACACAAAGACATACCTTCAGTTGCATAAATAGTATATAATAAAGAATCAGTTGTGAAAGAAATATCTTCAATTATTTTTCTTCTTAAATTTACTAATTCATCAAATTTAAAAATACTTTTAAGAGCTAACTTATTTAATTTATCATCTTTTCTCTGTGAAAGAACAAACAAATCATTAACACCTGGAACTTGTGGTGCGTTTACGCGCATACTAAATCTATCTAAAAAAGGTTTTGGAAGTTTATACGTTCCTTCATCATTTGGATTCTCAGTAGCATAAAAAACATAATCATCTAAAGCCATAGTTTCACCTGTAACTGCAAAACCAGCACTACCCTCATTTAAAGGCTCAAAAAGCCCGTTTAATGTAGCTGGCAAAAATCTATTAACTTCATCAATAATCTTTACTTTTGAAGTTATAAAAGGTCTCCATCTTACTTCTTCTGCATGTTCTGGACCCAGTAACCTTCCAAGATTCAAAGATGCAACTAAAGTATTATATGTTTCATCATCATTTCCCCGAATCATACTTTTTCTAAGCTCTGCTTCAGAAATTCCAGTCATAGCAGAAGAAACTTTCATTATTAAACTCGTTTTACCACCACCATGTCCACCCCTAAAAAGCAAACCACTTTTCGGAACTAAACAATTAATAATTGCAGAAGAAACCATTGGATCTAGAAACTCCTTTTTTTCTTCACCAAAAACATCTCTGTACTCAAGAGGAATAGAATATCTTGTGTTTACATAAATTCCACTCGTAATTACTTCTTTATATACCCCTCTCACCTTTTCCCGCGCATTTTTATTTTCTTCAACATCTGCCTTAGATAATTTGCTCATCTTCCTCTCCATCAAATTCTAAATCATATTCTCTCATTGTTTCACCAACAACAATATTTTTCAGATCTTTATGCGTACGCACCACAAATAAATTGGCGCCATGAGATTTTAATTCTCTAGCAAAAGAAGTTAACCCTCCCCATCTTGAAGTTTGAAACACTGAAAATTTATCAAATTCAGTTAATTCATCCATCATACTCTCGATGGCTTCAGCAGTATTGTATAATTCGCAATCACTTAATATTGACACAAAAAGTTTATTTTTTGTGAGTGTCATCATCTTAGCAATTTCTTTACAGGGGAACATAGTACCCCCATCTTGCTTATTTAGTAATACTCTTTCAATATTATCAAGTTTATAAGTATAACTACAGAAAGCCAAATCGTCTCCACCTGAAAAGTTTATAACAGAAACCATTGCGCCACAATCTAAAGCATATAAAGCTTGAGCTTCACCAGCCAAAACAGCAGAGTCATAATCCCCCCTATTATCTGGCTCTTCATTATATGGATCAAATCCCATACTTCCCGAACTATCAATAACCAATAACAAATCTGCAATAGAATTATTCTTTTTTGGACCAGGTAAATTACGCAGCTTATTTTTCTTAGTATTTATATAAGGAATTATTTGTCCATGCGCAATTAAAGAATCAATTATTTTTAATCCCCTTTTTCCACCTATAGTATCAGAAGGATTCCAGTTTGTTCTTGTAAGAATAGTTTTTTTGTTTGATTTTCTTTTAACTTCAGATTTAAATTCTATAAGATATTCTTGTGCTCTTGCTCTATACAGATATCTTAAACAATCATCTAAATCCAATGAAGTCAAAGAACTCATTGCACCTGCAAATTTTTTTGGATTATTTTTGAACCTTTCATAAGCTGAACCTAACGCTTTTTCTAAACCTTGGTTTTTTCTCTTTTTTCCAAAATCCAATTTACTCTGAAAAGGATTTCCCCATAACTTAGTTACTTCTTTAGATAATTCTGTTCTACTATCATAATCTCTTCCTGAATAGTCTCCTTCGCCTGAATTCTGTCCTTCTCCTTGATCACTTTCAGAACCACTACCCTTTTCAGCCCCGCCATTTGAATTCTCTTTTTGACCACCCGAATTCTTTCCATTAGAACTCTTAGAACTTTGACTAGAACTTGAATCTTTATCAGAATTATCACTCAAACTTCTAAGCAAATTTTCTATACTATTCCTTTCCCTCTTAGATTTACCTTTACCTGGTTTAGAACTACCACTTCCAGAAAGATTTTCATTATCTTCAGAACCCTCATCAGATTGATCAGTCATAGAATTAATAATTTGCATTGCTTGTTGCAGAGGTATAACTTGAAAGATATAATCTTTAATTATGTTTGTAAAATCTTTAAGTTTTTCTTCCCAAGAAGATTTATTCATCCAAGTGTTCTCATCTAAAAGGTTTGTAATTTTTGCTATAGTTTCTTTTTCTTTTATTCTTAATTTAACCTCTTCCAACCCAAAATTAGTATTCCAAATTTGTTCATAAGAATTTAATATAACTTTTAAAAAAGGACTAATCTCTTTAGTTCCAGTTAAAATTTCTCTAACAGTACTCCTATACCTCATAGATGCCAAAGGTCTTGTATTAATAGCACCATATTTTCCGGAAAATAAATAACTATCACCCAAAAAATCACCAAAAATATTACTTACAAAATGAGTATAACCTTTAATTAATTCAAAATTATTTTCAATTTGTTTAACCTTACTTAATTCTTCACTTATAGTTGCTAAATAAATAATTTCATCAGCCCTTGATCTAGGATAAACAATATAATGCATAATCTCATGATCAAATATTCCTTCTGCAAAATCTAATTGATCTTTAAAGGAATAAAGATGTTTGGGAACGCTTTCTAAATCATAATAAACTTGCCAAGTATTAATATCTATATAAAAACCATTCTGAATATCATATATTGCAGACTGTGGAAGTTTCTTTATAGCTGGATCTTTTTTATCAGAATAATTATGAACTATAGGATCCTCAATTCCATGAACATAAAGATTAAAACAAGCCTTATTAAACTTCTTAACAACACCTTTTCTTAAAATTTGTTCTTTTGTTAAATAAGGACTACCATAAAGAATATCTTCTAAAGTTACACTCTGAGAATTTAACTTCTGAGGTCTATTAAGCCCCCTCACAAATCTACCTATTCCACCTAAGAGACTTCTGTTTATTCCCTCCATCGCATTCTTACATTGATTCTGAGTTTAATAAAGATTTCGTAACAGGTTTATATATAAGAACAAAGTATCTATTTCTTCTTCAAAGGTAACTTGGACAGCATTTTCTCTTTTATATTTTTAATCTTCTTTTCAATCTCAACTTCAACGTCTTTTAATCTTTTCACACTTTGATTATCCATTTGTCCCCACTTTTCAAAGAAAACTAAATCTTGAATATTATGTCTATGTGAAGGTTCAATTTCTCTTGCATAACCTAAGATAACTATAGAATAAACATCTGCATTATCAGGCACACCTAAAACTTCTCTTACTTTTTCTCTATTAAAAGGTGCAACTACACAGCTTCCTAAACCTAATTCAGTTGCTTTCAATAAAATATTGGCTGTAGCCAAAGCACAATCTTGAACACTGAACAAAGAATACAACTTAGGATACATTGTTTCTAAAAATTGAAAATCCGAGCATATTGCTATAAACACTGGTGCTTCTCTCATCCAATCCTGATTTAAACATGCTTCAGCAATTTTTTCTTTTACCTTTTCAGATCGTACTATTATAAATCTCCAATCTTGCATATTGCCTGCAGAAGGAGCCCATCTTGCAGCATCAATTAACTCACCGATAAATTCATCAGAAACACTCTTTTTATAATAGGATTTTACAGATTTTCTCTCAAGAATCAAATCAGATAAGCTTTTAACCATATTTGTATCAAAACCTTTTTATATTGTCAAATTTATATATTTTTCTATGGATTATTCAGACCTAGTAAATTATTATGAAAAGATAGGAAAGACTTCTAAAAGACTTGAAAAAACAGAGATAATTTCTGAACTATTAAAAAATTCAAGTAAAGAAGAAATCTCAATTCTAATACACCTACTTCAAGGAAAGGTTTTTCCAAATTATGATGAAAGAAAAATCGGTTTTAGCTCAAGATTAATGTTAAAAGGAATTTCATCTGCAATTGGAATCTCTCAAGAAGAAGTGGAAAAAATTTGGAAAAAAGAAGGAGACCTAGGAAAAGTTTCAGAAATACTCTCACAAAAGAAAAAACAAAAAACTTTATTCGCACAAAAGCTAACAATAAAAAAAGTATACTCTAATATACAAAAACTTGCAGAACTTGAAGGCGAAGGAACAGTATCAAGAAAAATTGCTTTGGTTTCAGAATTATTATCTAACTCATCACCCTTAGAAGCAAAATATATTACAAGAACTGTACTTGAAGAACTAAGAGTAGGTATTGCTGAAGGAATTTTAAGAGATAGTATTGCAAAAGCATTCAATTTTGAAATTAAAGATATTGAAAACCTATCAAACTCATTAGCAGATTATGGTGAAGTTGCAGAACTTGCCAAACAAGGAAAACTAAAGTCTTCTGGCCTAATTGTCGGACGTCCAAACAAGGTAATGCTTGCTATTAAGGTCAAGGATTTTAAAGAAGCATTCGAAGCTTTAGGAGAAGAAATACAATTAGAATACAAACTAGATGGTTTCAGAGTCACAATCCACAAAATAAATAATACTTATAAGTTTTTTACAAGAAGATTTGAAGATGTAACAACACAATTTCAAGAAATTATTCTCTACTTAGACAAATATATAAAAGGAAAATCTTACATTTTAGATTCAGAATTTGTTGGGTATAATCCAAAAACAAAATTATATTTACCATTTCAAAATATTTCTCAAAGAATAAGAAGAAAATACGATTTACAAGAAACAGCAAAAAAATTTCCAGTTGAAGTTAGTGTTTTTGATATATTAAATTATGAAGGAGAAGATTTAATTCAGAAACCACTAAAAGAGCGTAGAAAAATCTTAGAGAAAATTATTAAACAAGAAAAAACAAAAGTTATTCTTACTAATTGTATAATTACAAATAAAATTTCTGAAGCAGAAGCATTTTATAAAAAAGCCCTAAAAGAAGGTTTAGAAGGAGTAATGGCAAAAAATATTAATTCTCAATACACGCCAGGAAGATATGTAAATGGTTGGTTAAAATTAAAACCAATTATGGAAACTTTAGATTTAGTTATTGTTGGTGCAGCATGGGGAGAAGGAAAACGTTCAGATTGGTTGAGTAGTTTTGAATTAGCATGTAAAAACAAAAATGAATTTGCACTAATTGGAAAAGTTGGAACAGGTTTTAAAGAAAAAGAAGGGTTAACTTTTGAAAAATTAACAAAATTACTAAAACCCTTAATAATTAAAGAAACTGGAAAAATTATTTCAGTAAAACCAAAAATAATTGTTGAAGTAATGTATGAAGAAATACAAACTTCATCAACATATTCATCAGGATTTGCATTAAGATTTCCAAGATTCCTAAGATTAAGAAATGATAAAGGTTTAAATGGGGTTTCAGACATTGAATATATAAAAAAATTATTCAAATCTCAAAAATAAAATCAAACTTTGGTTCTATTTATAAATTCACCAACCATTTTAACTTTTTAAACACAAATAGTGCCATTATAAAGATACAAAACCAACAGCAAACTTTAAATAGTAATATACTTTAACTTGTGTTTAAGGTGAATTGATGTTGTTATGTTTAGTAACACCATCATATCTTAATTCAAGATTCACAAAAACACAATAAAAAAAATTAAAAACATTGCAGGAGGGTTTTAAATGATAGTTAAGGAAGAATTTTTAAATAAACTGCGTCAATTATTTGGTCTAAATTTGTATGAAGTTAGAATTTGGACAGCTTTACTTTCTAGGGGTGTTTCAACTGCTGGTGAACTTAGTGATATTGGAAATGTTCCACGTTCAAGAGCTTATGATGTTCTCGAGAGTTTAGAAAAAAAAGGTTTCGTAGTAATGAAACTAGGAAAACCAATACAGTACATTGCTGTTGATCCATCAGAAGTTGTAGAAAGATCAAAGAAGTATATGTTGGATGATGCTAAAGATAAAGTAAAAAGGTTAGAAGAGCTTCATGGAACTGATATTATTACAGAACTTGATTCTTTACATAAACAAGGTGTTCAATTTGTTGAACCTTCAGACTTAAGTGGTTCATTAAGAGGAAGAAGAAACTTATACACACATCTTGAAACCATGATTAAAGATGCTGAAAAATCAGTAACAATAATAACAACTGCAAAAGGTCTTATGAGAAAAGTAGAAGCTCTAAAACCTGAACTTGAAAAACTTAAGAAAAAAGGAATTAAAATAAGAGTTGCTGCACCAATAACAAAAGAATCCTTAGCAGCAGCAGAAGATATTTCAAGTGTTGCTGAAGTCAGACATATTTCAAAAATAAATGCAAGATTAGCTATAATCGACGGACAAGAAATAATGTTCATGGTTATGGATGATGCAGATGTACATCCAAGCTACGATATAGGTGTTTGGGTTAATACACCTTATTTTGCAAATGCTTTAGAAAGTCTATTTGAAATTGCTTGGACTGATTTACAGCCATATAATAAAGTTAAGGTATAAGCCTTAACATTTTCTTTATTTTTTATATTCTTTAATTAATTTATGCAGCACAACACTTCTTCTCTTAATATCTTGACTAGATAATTGCTTCATCGCACCCGCAACAGTTCCAGGCATTTTAGAATATTTAGAAACGTTAACAACTTCAATTTTTAATTTCTTTAATAAATTAACAGTTTCTAAAAAATCTTTTTCAGTTTCAGTAGGATATCCAACAATAATATCAGTCGCAACACTTACATCTTTAACTTTATTTCTAACTTGAGAAACAATTTCAACAAAATCTTTTACTTTATAATCTCTACCCATTTCTTTCAAAACCTTATTAGACCCAGTCTGAACTGGAATATGTAAGAATTTCATAAATAAACTAGAATTCAAAGCTTTAATTATAACTCCTAAATTCTTTTTTAGATAAGTAGGATTAGCCATTCCTAATCTAAACTTAACATTTAGGCTATTAAATTCTTTTAAAATTTGTTCTAATAATTCAGATAAACTTGTTTTAATATCAAAACCATAACAACCTGTATCCTGGGCAGTTAAATAAATCTCTTGACAACCATTTTTTATTTTACTATCAATTTCACCTAAAATCTCTGAAATAGTTTTAGATTTTAAATTTCCACGCGCAATTTTTGTTGCGCAATAATTACAATTATTTAAACAACCTTGAGAAATTTGAATTATTCCTATATCTTCTTTTAATTTTTTGATTTTCTTAGACTTTTCCTTTTTCAAGAGCTTATCAATCTCTGAGATTTCTTTAGCAATAACTAAATTTTTATTCAAACCTTGGAGCCTAAGTATTTTAACCAAACAGCCAGTTATAATAGCCTTTTTCTTTAATCCTTTGAGGTAATTTATTATTCTATTATGTGTGGCTCTTTTAACCCCACAAGTATTAATTATTAATAATTCAGCTTTATTCTCATCAACCAATTCTATATTCTTCTTAAATAATATCTCTTCAATTTTTTTAGAATCAGCTTTATTAAATGCACAGCCAAAAGTAATTACACACACTTTCATATTTTCTCCATCAATTTATAAATTTTATTAATCTCTTTTTTAGTATAACCTATTAAAGGAAACAGAGTATCACATTTACACAATTTTTCAATATCTCCAGAATTAATATTTGCAACTACTTTAGATTTTAAAGTATTTGAACTAAAAGTATTTCCATAAGAAAAATTTTTTATTAAAGAAGGAATTTTTCCAACACTATAAATACTGCATCCGCGCTTGAACATCAAAAATCCTGCAACTAAATCTTCCTTGGTTTTAAAATCCAATCTAACAACTCCTTGCGTTGCAACAGGCAATCCACCCAATCCTTCAATCCTTTCAGTAAATAAATAAGCTTCATCACTTATTATTTCAATGCCAATATCTAAATCAGGTTTTTCTAAAGAAACTTTAGCATTTTTGTACTTATCGAAAATAACTCCACCAACTTCACAGTTTAACTCATGAGAATTATATTCAAATTCTTTATTCAGTCTTTGAGTAGTTATTCTAAATGTTTTCGGAATCTTAGACCCATAAATTTCTAAAGCCTTCTGACTAATTTTATTAAAATTTGTCTCAATCCTAAACGCAGGACTTAAAGAAATAATACCAAAAATTCTTGTTAATTTTCTTACAACAACTTCAGCTTCTAAAACCCCCCTTATTATTATTCTTCCTCTTGGTCTTAAAATAATCTTAAAATCAGCCTTGATATCTCTTAAACAACTTCTTAAATTATCCACCAACCGATTCTCAAAATTACCTCTATTTTTACCTTTCAAACCTATCTCAGAATATCTTACTAAAATATCCATAACTTCAACTTCTTTTTTCATCTTAATTTAAAGACTAAATGAAAATATTTATAAATAGTTTGTTATTTCTAAAAGCTTGCACTGAAATGATTCCAACAAAAGTATTTTTTACTAAAGGCGTAGGAAAACACAAAGAAAGATTACATTCTTTTGAACAAGCACTTAGAGATGCAGGCATAGAAAAATTTAATCTAGTTACTGTTTCTAGTATATTGCCTCCAGGATGTAAAATAATAAGTAAAGAAGAAGGTTTAAAACAATTAAAAGCTGGAGAAATTGTATTTTGTGTTATGGCAAGAAATGCCGATAATGAGCCAAACAGACTTATTACATCATCTATTGGATGTGCAGTTCCTGCAGATTCTGAAAATAATTACGGTTATCTAAGCGAGCATCATTCATTTGGAGAAACTGAAAACAAAGTAAGTGATTATTCTGAGGATTTAGCTGCATCTATGTTAGCTTCAACCTTAGGTGTAGAATTTGATGCAAATGCAACTTGGGATGAACGTGAACAATTATATAAAATGAGTGGAAAAATAGTTAGATCCAGAAATGTTACTCAAACTGCAATAGGAGACAAAAATGGTCTTTGGACAACTGTAATAGCAGTAGCAGTCTTTGTACCATAGTTTTTTATATTAATCTATATTTCTTACAAAAAATGCAAAAGGTAAAACAAATTTCACTAAAAAACAAAACCTCTCTAAGAGAACTTACAAAAGAATTCTCAGAACTAGGTGTTTTTGGTGCAGGAAGAATTGGAAAAGCCTCTGATATTATGTATCAAATGGCTAAAGACAAAGAGTGTAAAATATTCTTAGGTATTGCCGGCCCTATGGTTCCAGGTGGAATGAAAAATATTATTATAGATACCCTAAAAACTTTAAAAGTCTCAGTTTTTGTAACTACGGGTGCAACTTTAACTCATGATTTAATTGAAGCATTAGGCTATTCACATTTTCAAGGATCAAAAGATGTTGATGACTCTAAATTATTAAAAAAAGGGATTGATAGAATTTACGAAAGTTTTATGCCCAATGCGGCTTATGAAAAATTAGAAGATTTTTTTATTAAATTCTCAAAGAAATACAACAATAAAGAATTAAACATAAAAGAATTTTTATGGTTAGTTGGAAGTGAGATAAAAGATGAAAATTCAATTTTATACACTTGTTATAAAAATAAAATTCCTATTTTTTGCCCTGCAATCTCAGACTCTGGAATTGGTTTAATGATTTGGGGAAGACTATGTGCAGGAATGAAACTCAAAGTTGATACTTTTGACGATTTAAAAGAAATAATTGATATTTCTTGGACTGCAAAAAAGAAAGGAATTATCTATGTAGGTGGTGGAGTTCCTAAAAATTATATTCAACAGTCATTACAATTCTCTGGAAAAGGTGCAGACTATGGTATTCAAATTACAACAGACCATCCTGAACCAGGTGGAAGCTCAGGTGCAGAACTAAGAGAAGGCATAAGTTGGGGTAAAATGAATTCTCAAGGCAAATTTGTAGATGTTATTTGTGATGCAACTATAGCTCTTCCAATTATACTCGGAAGTGTTAAAGAAAAATTAAACCAGAATTAATTTTTATTCTTTGGAAACTGAGAATTAATCAAAATATTTTGCTGTTTACTCCATTCCTCATCTTTACTATCCTTTATTTGTTGAACCCAGAATTTAATAAAATTAAGCCTATCTTCAAAATTGTTCTTTCCCGGTTTCATAAATTTAGTTTTATTCATTTTAATATAATACTTATTTCACTCTTGATTTTATTAATTTTACTATAATCTAGCTTATCTTTAAAAAGTTCTTCTATATGTAAAGCATCTTCTATATCTTTTTCAGACTTAAGATAATATTTTTTAATTGCAATCTGCCTTTCTAAAGAAGAAATATTTACTTCACCTTGTTTAAGTTTAACTTTTATAAAATCTTCAAAATTTTTTTGTTCTAATAGATTCTTAGAAAATTTAACTTCAAAATTAGGTATTGAATTTTTTTTCTCTGCAAATCTTATGCCTAAACCCTCAATCAAATAAGCATATGCTTCATCAACGTCATCTGTATTCAAACACCAAAAATTCTTATTTTCTAATTCTGCCCACAATTCAAAAAACTTTTTTTTATCTAATTTTTTGATAAAAACATCTATATCCTCTGTTGCTCTTGCTCTTCCAAGAAGAATAGAAACATAACCCGAAATAATAACATAACCCGTATATTTTTTAAGAATCTGAGTAAAAATTAAGGTTAATTCATCAAGTTTGTTTAACTCTCTATTTAGAGTAATTTGCCTTTTAAAAGGGATATATTCCATTTAACAAACAAAGACATCCTACTTTAAAAACTTAACTCAAAGGTTATTTAAGGGTTTAATGTGCTTTAAAAAGAAGGCACAGTCAACTTAATGGCGCAATTTGTATCTCCCATTTGTTTATAGCCCTGCAATTGCTGAAATCAGAAACCTGATATTTCTAACGCCCTTTAGTTGACTTAACCAAAAAGAGAAAGCTTTATAAAAGTCTTCTTAATCCTAAGTTATATGCCTAAAATACATACGAGAGAAAAAAGAAAATATAAAACAAACAAACTTAGACCAAGAAGGTTTTTAAAAAGAAAACCCTTTACCCAACCAAAGGCATTTAGAACAGAAGAACAAGCACATACCTGGGCTAAAAAACTAAAACTTAAAAATTATATTCTAGAAAATATTGGAACAGATAAAGTTAAAAAAATAAAAATAAGAAGACATAGAAAATAAAATTATTTCTTCTTTTTAGATTTAGCTTTCTTTTTTGATTTTGGTTTACAACAACTGCAAGAGCCCATTTTAACACCTCTTTTTTCATTTAATTTTCTTTCCATCTTCTCAATTTCTTGTCTACTTAAACTTAAAGCCTTACTTACTATAACACTTAACTTAGATTCAATCTCATCTGCAATTATTTTTCCTTGTTTTTTATTTTTTCTTAAAACTGATTCAACTAATTTTCTTCCTTCTTTAACACTTAAACCTTGTTGCTTTGCAGTCTCTTTAATCAACTTCTCGGTTTTTTCTTTGGTTAAATCTAATATACCTAAACCGAGTAAAACTCCTTTCTTAACTTTTGTTTCAACACTCATTATAGCTCACCTCTTATTCTCTTATTACAGATATAATTAATAGTAACCCTAAAACTCCGGCCATTAAAAATGCAAAATATGCAAATATATCATAATCACCCATTCTTAAAACCAAGGCCCCACCAATAATCAAGGCGGCAATTATTAAACCCATAGTCAATCTATTGCTACTGGTATTAATGTCGGTTCCAAGTTTTTTAACATCTCTATCATTAACGTCAATTTTAATTTCTCCTTTTTCAGCTTTAGATAATAATTTATCAATTCTATCAGGCAATATAATTATATTATCTCCAAGTTTGTTAAGTGTATCCTTTAATTTCTTGAATCTATAAGTCATACCATTTCTGTCTATATATTCTCTCGCATATTCTGACATTTCAGCGCCTAATTTAAAATCAGGATCTAATTTCTGGCCAAATCCTTCACTGGTTGCAATTGCTTTTGCTAACAAAACAAAATCAACAGGTAATTTAAGTTTATATTTCCAAGACATATTTACTAGTTCATTAAAGAGATTTCCAATCTTAACCTCTTTTATAGCTAAACTCCCATAATCCTCTAAAACCAATAGTAACGCCTCTTTTATCCTAGGATTTTCCTGTTCCATTATCCCTAATTGTAAGAATGAATCTGCAACTCTATCCATATTTTTATGAACTAATGCCAAAAATAACCGTGCTAATTTTTCTTTGGTTTCTTCAGAAATCCTTCCAACAATACCATAATCTAAAAATGCAATTTTATTTCCATTCAATACAAAAATATTTGCTGGATGTGGATCTGCATGAAACAAACCATATTCAAAAACTTGCTTAAGCATTGCTTGTGCAACATTATGAGACACAGCATGCCGATCATAACCAAATTTATCAAATTGTTCTAGATTATCAATTTTAATTCCGTCTATAAACTCCATCACCAGAATTTTCTTGGTAGTATAATCATTATATAATTTAGGAATCTTAATGGTTTTACTCCCTGTAAAATTATGATAAAACTTCTCAATATTTTTTGCTTCAATATAATAATTCATTTCATCATTTGTATATCTTTCAAACTCTTGAACAATCGCATTTAAATCATAATCATTTAAATTAGAAATATGTTTTTTTGCTAATTCAGCCAAATGATATATCAAATTTATATCAGTTTCAATTACTTCTTTTATATCTGGCCTTTGAATTTTTATAACAACAATTTCTCCATTCAATAATCTTGCTTTATGAACTTGCCCGATTGAAGCAGAAGCTATTGGTTGTTTAGAAATTTGTAAAAAAACTTCATTCCAAGGCCTTTTTAATTCTTTTTCTATTAATTCCAAAGCAGTTTCATAACTAAAAGATTCAATAGAATCCTGCAATTTTGCAAACTCATCACAATATTCCTTAGGAATTAAATCAGGTCTTAAACTCAAAAATTGTCCTAATTTAATAAATACTGGGCCTAACTCCTCAAAAGCATTTCTTAATCTATAAGGCATTGAATTAGGTTTATCGGTCTTATAAGTCCTCATCCTCCCAGGAACATGATGCTTTAACTGCATCTTTTCCACATAATAACCTAACTCATTCTTTAGAAGTACACCTACAATTTGTCTTAAACGCCTTAAATCTCTATATGCAGTTCTTATATTAGTAAACATTAGGTTTTAAAAACAATACCTCATTTAAATAGTTTTTGACTAGTTTATTACGAAAAGTATTTAAAAGTAAGTTATAAAAGAAGATAAGATTAAAAATGCTTAAACAAAAGGAATTTGAGTCTATAAAGAAAGAGATTGATTCTTACAACGAAGAACGTGAGAAGATTATTCAAAAGGCCCATAAAATAATACAAACTTCAAAAAAAATAATATATTCTTTAATTAAAGGAGATACTCAAGAATCTCAAATAAAAGAAATTAAAGCACAAGTAAAAGATCTAAAAAAAACAAAAGGTGCCTTAGAATTCTCATCTATCTATAAAGTGGCATTACAAGAATATGTAGAAGCAATTGCATTTTATATTTTTATAAAAGAAAAAAGATTAATTACACTAAAAGAAACAGAAGTTGGTATTGAAGAATATTTACTCGGAATTTGTGATCTAACAGGAGAATTAATAAGAAAAGCAGTAAAATCTGTAATTGATGAAAATTATAAAGAAGTTTATTTAATACAAGAATTTATAGATTTAATTTATAGACAATTCTTAAATTTTAATTTTGCAAATGGAGAATTAAGAAAAAAATCAGATTCAATAAAATGGAATTTAAATAAAATTGAAAATATTATCTATGAATTAAAATTAAGAAAATTAGGTGAGAAAAATGGCGTTTGAAACGCATTACAGAACACATACTTGCAATGATTTAAAAAAATCAGATATTGACCAAAAAGTTAAATTATCGGGTTGGGTAAGAAGGATTCGTGATCATGGTGGCTTAATATTTATAGATTTATGGGATAATTACGGTATAACTCAGATAGTCTTTGATCCTAAAAAAGATAAAAGAATATTTGAAAGTGCTTCTAAACTCAAACCTGAATCAATAGTATTTATAGAAGGCACAGTAACTGCCAGACCCAAAGGAACAGAAAACAAAGACATTCCTACAGGAGAAATAGAAATTAAATGTACTCATTTAACTATTGATTCTATTGTTCCTGAATTACCATATTCATTAACAGGAAAAACTGAAATTGCTGAAGAGCTCCGTTTAAAATATAGATTTATCGATTTAAGAAATGATAGATTACACAAAAATATTATTTTAAGATCTAAAGTTATTGCAGAGATGAGAAAATACATGATTAATGCAGGTTTTACAGAATTCCAAACTCCTATTCTAACAGTAAGCTCACCAGAAGGAGCAAGAGACTACTTAGTTCCAAGCAGAATTCACCCTGGAAAATTCTATGCTCTACCTCAAGCACCCCAACAATATAAACAATTAATTATGTGCTCAGGATTTGATAAATACTTCCAGATTGCACCTTGCTTTAGAGATGAAGATGCTCGTGCAGATAGAAGCCCTGGAGAGTTTTATCAATTAGATATAGAGATGTCATTTATAGAACAAAATGATTTGTTTAAAATAATTGAAGGTTTGTTAGAACACTTAACAAGAATATTCTCAAAAAGAAAAATATTAAAATTCCCCTTCCCAAGAATTACATTCACAGATGCCATGAATAATTATGGAACAGATAAACCAGATATTAGATATGATATGAAAATTCAGGATATAACGGATATCTTCCCAAAGTCTAATTTTAAAGTTCTTGCAGAAAATACAAAAAAAGGACATTGTATAAAAGCAGTTGTTTTAGAAAACTCTGCAGATGAACCAAGATCATTCTTTGAAAAAGTTGAAAATTTCGTTAAAGAATTAGGTGCAAAAGGAATAATCTATGCAACTTATAAAGATAATATACTAAAAAGTCCAATTTCAAAATTCTTATCTGAAGATGAAAATAAAAAATTAGCTTCAAAACTTAAAAATGGGGATGCAGTATTTATCTCTGCAGGAAAATGGCTTGAAACTTGTAAAATAATTGGACAAGTAAGAACTTTCCTAGCTAATGAAAAAAATATTATTCCAAAAGATATTTTAGCTTATTGTTGGGTTGTTGATTTCCCTATGTTTGAATTTAATGAAGAAGAACAAAAAATAGACTTTTCACACAATCCATTCTCAATGCCACAAGGTGGATTAGACTCTTTAAACAACAAAGATCCTTTAGGAATTTTAGCATATCAATATGATATTGTATGCAATGGTATAGAATTATCTAGTGGTGCAATTAGAAATCATCGTCCAGATATTATGTACAAAGCATTTGAGATTGCAGGATATAGCAAAAAAAGTCTAGAAGACAAATTTGGACATATGCTTAACGCATTCTCATTCGGAGCACCCCCACATGGCGGTATAGCTCCAGGTGTAGATAGATTAGTAATGATATTTGCAGAAGAACCCAACATTAGAGAAGTTATTATGTTCCCTATGAACAAAAAAGCTCAAGAATTAATGGTGGGCTCACCTTCAGAAGTTACTGAAAAACAATTGAAAGAACTTCATTTAAAACTAGATTTATCTAAAAAGATAGATCTTAAAAAAGATGTCTCAGATAAATAAAGAGTTGATGAAAAAAATAGCAAAGAATGCTATGTTAGATTTATCTGACGCAGAAATAAAAGAATTTCTTCCTCAATTGGAAGAAATATTATCTTATTTTAAAGAATTAGATTCTGTCAGCACTAAAAATGTTGAGCCTTCTTTTCATCCAATTAAAATTAAAAATGCTCTAAGAGAAGACATTCCAGAGTCTTCATTAACAAAAGAAGAAATATTCTCATTAACAGAACACAAAAAAGACTCTCATTTCAAGGGTCCTAAGGTGATTTAATTGTTAAAACAACATATTAATTCAGTTAAAAATGATGAAGTTAATATTCTTGAATCTACCTACAAAGTTCTAGAAAAAATAAAAAAATTAAATTCAGAATATAATTGTTTTAATACAATTTCAGAAGACCTAGCAATACAACAAGCTAAAAATTTACGAAAAGATAAAGGAATAAAAAAGAAAAAAATTCCGGGTTTATTTGTTTCAGTTAAAGATTGTCTATGTGTTAAAAATGTAGAAAGCACAGCAGGTTCTAGAATTTTAAAAGGATATAAACCATTATTCAACGCAACTGCAATTCAAAAATTAATAGATGAAGGTGCAATTATCATAGGAAAAACTGCACAAGATGAATTTGGTTTTGGTGGTTTCTCAACTAATGTTGGTTTAGGTTATCAAATTCCTAAAAATCCAATAGATAAAGAACATTCTTGTGGTGGTTCTTCAGGTGGTTCAGCTTGTATTACTCAATTAGCAGATTTCCCACATATTTCAGTTGCAGAATCAACAGGCGGTTCGATTGCTAACCCTGCTTCATTCTGTGGAGTTTATGGTTTAACACCAAGTTATGGTTTAATCTCAAGATATGGTTTAATTGATTATGGAAATTCATTAGATAAAATTGGTTTAATGTCTAAAACTCCAGAATTAATGCAAGAATTCTTAGATATTATGTCTGGAAAAGATTTAAAAGATTCTACTTCACTACATTCACAACCAACTAAAACAAAAATAAAAAAAGTTGCTTTAGTCTCAGATTTAATGGACGGAGTAGAACCTGAAATAGAAGAATCAACTCTAAATTACCTAAAAGATTATGATTATGAAGAAATAAAATTGCCAATAACAAAGAAATATTCTCTTGCAGTTTATTATATCCTTGCACTTTCAGAAGCATCAACTAATTTAGCAAAATATTGCGGTCTAAGATATGGACAGCATGAAAAATTAGAAGGAAACTTTACAGAATATTTCTCAAAAACACGTTCAAAACATTTTGGAAAAGAAGCAAAAAGAAGAATTATAATAGGAACATTTGCAAGAATGGCTGGTTTCAGAGATGCTTATTATATGAAAGCTGCAAAAGTTAGAACCTTAATAATAAATGAATACAAAGAAACTCTAAAAAAATATGAAATTATCGCAACGCCAACTATGCCTATTTTCCCACCAAAATTCAAAGAAATAGAAAAACTAACTCCACTACAAAACTACTTAATGGACATTTTAACTGCAGGTCCTAATCTTGCAGGTTTACCACATTTAAACATTCCACTAAAAACAAAACTTCCATCAGGAATTCTACTTACAGCAGATCATTTTAATGAGAATTTGTTAACTTCTAATTATTAATTATTTTTAAAGCAATTGCAAAATAAAGGATTAATAAGAAGATTAAAGAATGAATTATTATACTGACTAAACCAAAAACAGGAGATAAAAAATTAGCAAAATTCAAAACTAAAACAATCATAAGAGTTAAACTTCCAAAAAGACCTAAAATTAAAATAAGATTAGCTATGCTTTTCTTATTTATCTTAACCAAGTGATTAATAAAAAAGCTTAATCCCCACAAAGCAATTATGCCTACAATTATAATCCAAATAGGCCAGACTATTAAAAAAATATAACCATCGTGTGACTCAAAAGGCAAACTTAATAAATAAATAGAAAAAATAAATAACACAAAAATAACTACTAAAGAAATCACACCAAGTATTTTAATCCATCTTAACAAAGATTTAATATCCATAAACAAAAAAAGAATCTAAAATATATAAAAGTTTCTTAAATCTATTTGATCTTCTTCCTTCGCACACGTATTAACAACATTAGATAAACAACGGCTAACAACAACCAATTAACAACCATAAAATCTTTCTGCCCCCAACTATAACCATTAAAAGTTACATCAGATAAAGGATACAAAAAGTGTGTTGGAAAAAAATCTCTTGCATGTGTTGGGATATCCATCAAAATATGCAGACCCCAACCAGTTAAATACCAATAAAATTTTTTAGTTAAAAAATAAATTCCAAATATAACTCCTAAAAAGATAACTAAACTATGGCTTAAATTATAAAGTGCTTGGACAAAACCCGGAATATAATCTGGCTTTCCAAATTTTACTCCATCAATAAAAAAATATAAAATAAGCATAGGCCCAAAAGCTACAACATCAGGTAATATTCCAAACAATCCAGCTAACCAAGCTTTTTTTCTTTTATAAAAAAGAGCATTTATCCATAAAAAATGTGCTAATACATCCATAAAAAAAGAATTCTATCAAGATTATATAAATTTAGTCTTTATTTGCAATTCTAATAAAATAAATGCCTAACCCAATTACAATCAAACCTATAAAACCACCAAGAACATTAAGTAAATTACTTAAAAGAACAGGCCATTGTACATAACTATATATACCCATTCCAATCAACAAAACACCTAACGCATATTTGATATAATTTTCCATAAATACAGATTAAGAGGGAAAGTTTTATAAAAACCGCGTTTTTAAAACAAAATAGACTTAAAAATGGGCCTTTATACACGTTTAAATCAAACTTGGAGCAATCTTAGCAAGGATCTAGAAAGAAAAAGATTCACAGAATGGTCTCTAGAGCCGGCAGTAATAAGGGTTGAAAAACCTACAAGACTTGATAAAGCAAGAACTTTAGGCTATAAAGCAAAACAAGGCTATATATTAGCAAGAGTCAGAGTTATTAGGGGCGGTCATGAAAGGCCTAGACCAAACAAAAAAGGAAGAAAATCTGGTAAAAACACACCAAAAAAAGTTTTACAATTAAATTATCAAAATATTTGTGAAAGAAGAGCTGCTGAAAAATTTAATAATTGCGAAGTTCTAAACAGTTATTATCTTGGAAAAAATGGTAAATATTATTGGTATGAAATTATATTATTAGATAGAGCGCATCCAGTTATACTTTCGGATATTAAAACAAAATGGGTTGCAAAAGGTAGAGGAAGAGTATTCAGAGGAAAAACTTCATCTGCAAGAACTTCAAGAGGATTAAGATATAAAGGTAAAGGTTCTGAAAAAACTCGACCAGGATACAAAGCACAATTAAAGAGAAAACATAACAAAAAATTCAAATATTCAATGAAAATTTAGTTTTAATTTATTTTTCTAAATATTATTCCTGAAAACATTAAAGCAATATTTACTGGAATTTGATATAAAGTAACTATTACTAAAACTTTTGGACTAAAAAAACTTGCTGCAAATACAATTGCAAGAGTAGAATTCATATAAGCTATAGCTAAAGAAGAAGTTATTCTTGTCTTAATATCTCCCCTAACAATAAAGAAACCAATTATATGCAAAACAAAAGCTAAGACAAATAACAAAATAAAAGGATAAACTAACTCACTACCTTTTAAAACTTCTAAAAAATCTATTTTAGCTATTGCTCCAGCCATTAAAAACATTGAAACAAATAAAGATAGAAAAGAATAATATTTTTTAGTTTTTTCAATAAAAACCAAAGCAAACTTTCTAATTAAAATTGAAACTAAAAACGGGATAAAAATAACCAAACTTAACATAGTCAACATATCTAGAAAATTTATTGAAAAGCCAGTACCTAAAAAGAATTTAATTAATAAAGGTATAGTAAATGGACAAAGCAAAGAGGTAATTACTGTTAAAACTAAAGCCAACTCCATATCTCCCTTAAATAAACTGCTATAAAAAGGAATAGTCATACCTGCAGGCATTACTAATAAAATTAAAATTGCAAGGCTTACATCTAAATCTAAAAATACTCTAAGAAGAATGTATAAAAGAGGTAATAATATTAAAATCCATAAAACTAACCAAAATATTAATTTATAATTTTTTATTCTTACAAAAAGGTTTCTTAAATCAATTTGCAAACAACTTAAAAATAATATAAAGATGAGCATATATAAAATATAAGGAGATAACTTTTTTGAAAACCCAGAAAACACCCCAAAAAACATGCCAATTAAGAAAGTTAACCAAAAATTCTTAACTATAAAATTTGACATATATGCCCAATAAACCCCGCAATTATAAAATTTTCTAATCTCAAACCAAGGAAACAAGATAAACTTTTTAAATCCCAATTGCAATCCTTTAAATATGAACAAAGAGGTACTTAAGATTTACATAGATGAAATGATTTTTGAAGGTTATGAAATTGATCAAATTAAGAAGAATCTTATAAATAATGGATATTCTCTTGAATTAATAAATGAATTATTACCTGATAGAAATATCCAAATAATAAATTATATGAAGGATAACTTTGAAAAGGGATTTAATAAAGAAGAGATTATGCACACCCTAATTATTTCAGGATACAACCTTCCTGAACTAAATCAAAATTTCAAATTTATAAGCAAAAAAGAGAAATGATATATTTAACAATAACTGGATTAGAAAATGTAGGCATTGATTACAAATTAATACTTCTAGTTTTAGGTATAATTATACTTATAATAATTATTATTGCTTTAATTAAATTTTTAAGACCGTCAAAACCCACTAAAATAGGAAAAATAAAATTACCTTCAATGAATCCAATACTAATTTCAAAAAATTCTCCTAAAAAAGAAATAGTAACTGAAAAGATACTTAATAAACAAGATTTTAAAGTTGAGTCTCCTATCAAACAAGAGGATGAATTTAAAAAACTGAAAGAATACATTAAAACAGTATTAGACCTAAGATATAGCGAAAACGAAATTAGAAGCGTAATTACTGCTCAAGGTTGGAAGGCTATAGATATTGAAAGAGCATTTGAAGAAGCAAAAAAAGAAGATGCCCTAGAAAAAGCAAAACAATATGTTAAACAAAATCTTGCAAAAGGATTTTCAAAATTCCAAATAGCTTACATCTTGAAAAATTCGGGTTGGCCAGAATCTTCAATAAATAATTTATTTGGGGAGATGAAATTGTGAATATTCTCATTTTTAATGTAGGCAGCTCTTCATTAAGATATGCCTTCTTTCAAGATGATAAAAAAGTTCATGAAAAGAGGATAGAATCTAAAAATCTAAAAAAAGATGTTAATTTTATACTAAAAAATATTAAAGAAAAAATAGATATAATCGCCCATAGAGTTGTTCATGGAAAAGATAATAAAAAACCCCTAATTATTAATTCTACAACAATAAAAGAATTAAAAAAATACTCAGAATTTACACCATTACATCAGCCCCATGAAATAAAGATTATAGAACTTTGCAAACCTTATTGTAATAAACATAAAATAAAACAAATTGCTGTGTTCGACACTTTATTTTACAAAGATTTACCAGAACTTGCAAAAATCTACCCTATACCCAAACAATTCAAAATAAGACGTTATGGGTTTCATGGATTATCTCATACCTATATAGCAAAAATGTTTCCAGGAAATATAATAAGTTGCCATTTAGGAAATGGTTCTTCAATAACTGCAATTAAAGACAGGAAACCTCTAGATACTTCAATGGGATTTACTCCTTTAGAAGGCATAGTTATGGGTACTCGTCCAGGTTCAATAGATCCAGGAATCATCTTAAGTTTATTTAAACAATTTAAGAATTATAAAAAAGTTGAAGATATTCTTTATAATAAATCAGGGCTCTTAGCAATTTCAGGATTTAGTAATGATTTCAGAGACTTAAAAAAATCAAAAAAAGGAGACTTTGCAATAGAATATTTTAAGTACAGTCTAATAAAGCAGATTTGTGCTTATCAAGCAACACTTGAAAAAATAGACAAAATAGTATTTACTGGTGAAATTGCTATAAACAATCCAGAAATAATGAATTCTATAATGGCTTCCCTCCAGAAAAGGTTAAGAATAAAAAGCTTTGCAATTATAAAAACAGATGAAGCTTTGATAATAAAAGAAGAAGTTAATAAGTTTCTAAAGAATTAAAATGATTACAGATACAGAAATTAAAGAAATAAGAAAAATTCTAGAATCTAGTAAAAATCCTTTATTCTTATTTGACAATGATCCAGATGGTTTATGTTCTTACTTACTCTTAAAAAGATTAATAAAACGTGGAAAGTATACTATGATTACTGGAAATCTAGATTCTAATTATTTAAGCAGAGTAGATTATTTAAAACCTGATATAATATTTGTTTTAGACAAATCTCCAATACATCAAAGTTTTCTTGACGGATTATCTGTTCCAGTTGTATGGATAGATCATCATCCCCTAAATAAAGAATTAAATTATAAAGATCTAAAAATATTCAACCCCCATCTACATAATGGTGGAAAAGATAGTTTTCCAACAAGCTATTGGTGTTATAAAATCGCCCAACAAGACTTATGGATAGCTATGACTGGTTGTATTAATGACTGGACAATTCCTGATTTTAGTGAAGAATTTATAAAACAATATCCAGATTTATTTTCAAACAAAATAAAAGAACCCAGTAAGGCTTTATTTGAAACCCTCATAGGGAAATTAGGAATAACTTTATTTTTCTGCATAAAAAATAAATCTTCAGAATTGAAAAAAATATTCAATACACTAGACAAAATAGAATCTCCTTATGAAATAACGAATGAAACAACTTCAAGAGGAAAATTGATTGTACGTGAATCAAAATATGCAGGAAAATACGCTGAAAAAATAATAGAACAAGCCCTAGAAACAAAACCAGATGGAAATTTAATTGTCTTTCCATACAAAACCACAAAAGTAAGTCTAAGCGGATTTACAAGTAATTACATGCTTTACAAATTTCCCGACAAATATGTTATAATTGCAAGAGATACAGGAGAAGAAATGATATGTAGTTTTAGAGCTCCAGCATCATCAAAGTTAAACCTGCCCGATATAATTGGAGAAGCCTTGGAAGGTCTCATTGGACGTTTTGGAGGACATTCAAAATCATGTGGCGGAAATATTTCAAAACAAGACTTCTGGATTTTTATAGATAGATTTAAAAAAATAATAAATAAGAAAGAGATTTCCTTTAAATACTAAACATTAGCTTTAAATAATTTAAATTATTCTAAATAAGATAATGATAAAAGTAGGTATAATTGGTGGAACAGGCCTAGAAGATCCTGCGATTCTAAAAGAACAAAGTGAAATTGAAATTTCAACACCTTATGGTGCACCTTCTTCAAATTTAATTTTAGGAAAAATAAATAATATTGAAGTTGTTATTCTTTCAAGACATGGAAAACAGCATGAAATTTCTCCAACCTTAGTTAATAACAAAGCAAATATTTATGCTCTAAAAGAATTAGGTGTAACTCATATAATTGCAACAACTGCTTGTGGTTCTCTAAGAGAAGAAATAGAAAGAGGAGATTTGATTATACTTGATCAGTTTATTGAATTTACAAGATTTAGAGAACATTCTTCATTTAATGTTAATTTCACAGATGGAATAAAACACTGTGCAATGCCCGCACCTTTTGATGAAAACTTAAGAAGTGTTCTTTGCACAACAGCACAAGAAATGAACTTAAAATTTCATGAAAAAGGAACTGTAATTACAATTGAAGGCCCAAGATTCTCAACAAAAGCAGAATCAAAAATGTATAGAATTCTTGGAGCAGATGTAGTAAATATGTCAATTGCGCCAGAATGTATTCTTGCAAATGAAATTAAAATACCTTATGCAGCAATTGCAATCTCAACAGATTATGATAGCTTTAGAGATGATGTAGAACCTGTTTCTTGGGACACAATCTTAACAGTTTTTAAAGAAAACGTAGAAAAAGTAAAAGATTTGATTATAAACACAATTTCTAAAGTGCAAGAACAAGAAAAGGTTTAATTCTATTTATAAATCTCCTTTTTAAAGCAAAGATTAGTTTTATAAACTTAACAAGGTAAAATAAAGTATGAATGAAAATTTTAAACCAAGTTATTTAACTCCTATTTTTGAAGAAATTATTGGATTAGAAAAAGGAATGAATAAAGATGCAACAACTAAAGAGCAAATTGAAATTCTTTATTCTAAACTACCTGACTTATTCATAAAAGAAGAGGTATTAGAAATAAAATCTGTTGTTGAAGGGGGCAGGGTTATTAAAAATAATCAAATTAATAAGGACATAACTGACAAATTCAAAAAAGACTTTCTTATAGCAATAAGATGGGAACTACCTCCTAGAGTATATCAAATAATTGAACCTATATTAATCAAAGCTTATCAAGATGTTATAAAAAGAATGGAATAAACGAGCTTAATAAAATAAGGCGAAGAACCGAATTAATATATACTCCTATATATAGAAGATATTCTTTCTAAACAAACCCTAAACCTTTAAAAACTCTTAAATTATTCTTATTTTATGAATAAATATTTCCTAAATTTTATACTTATTTTAATAGTTTTAACTCTATCTACAAGTTTATTAGCTACAGACGCAGACTATTCAGATTCTTCATCTTTAAACTTAAACTTAAAAACAGAAGCAAAATTTAAAATTAATAATGCAGATTCTGTCTCAGCAGATTTGCAATTCTATCCAATAAACACAGAACTACAAAATGTAAATAATATTAATTTCTATTCAAATCCACAAGCAGAACTTTCAAATAAGAACGATTCAATGGTTTACTCATGGAAAAAACCGTCAGGAGAATATTTATTTGGCTATGATTCCAAAATAAGTACATTTAACACACCCGTAATAATAACAAAAAAGATTGAATTTCCGAATTCAAATAAACTAAATTTAGAATATGTAAAAGAATCTGAAAATATAGATTATAATGCTCCGATAATAAAACAAAAAGCTCTAGAAATTGCAGAAAATGAAGATGATTATTATAAATTAGTTTATAAATATGCTAATTGGGTATCAACTAATATTAAATATGATTTAGATTATGTTCAAACCTCTGGAAAAACAACCTATTCAACTTCACAAGGAGTTCTAAAAGCGTCTTGGGTCTTAGAAAATAAAGTTGGTGTTTGTGATGAATTTGCTTCATTACTTGCAGCATTCTTAAGAAGTATGAATATTCCAGTAAGATTTGTTTCAGGAATGGTTTATTCAAATTTAGTAGGAGACTGGGGTCCTCACGCATGGGTAGAAGTTTATTTCCCTAATCAAGGATGGGTTCCATTTGATCCAACTTACAAACAATTTGGATGGATAGATTCTTCACATATTGCTTTAAAAAGATCTTTAGATGGCTCAGAAGGAGTAATTGAATATTCTTGGTTAAGCACTAATAATGCGCAATTAGAAAAAATTGGAGAAATCTCAAACAAAATTAATTTAGTTTCAGAAAATAAAGGTCTTGAAAAATTAGTTTCAACAAGCTTAAATATTCCTTTTGAAGATTATAAGGCAGGAAGTTACCTTCCTCTTGAAGTAACTCTTCAAAATTCAAAACCTTATTATGTTTCAACTTCATTATACTTAACAAAGGCTCCAGGAATAGAAGGAGATAATACAAAAACTATACTTCTTGAACCTTATGAAAAAAAGAAAATTTATTGGATTATAAAATTAAGCGAAGATGCGGAAAAAAATTATATTTATAAAACAAAAGCAGAAGTAAAAACTTTATTTGGAGAAACAAAAGAAATTGAAATAGAATATTCATTAAAAGGAAAATTATTCACACTAGAACAAGCAAAAGAATTAATTCCAAAAGAGTTAACGAATTCATTTGAATATCTCAACACAATTTGCTCCTTAGATAAATCAGAATATTATGATTATGAAAAAGCAAATATTAAATGTACAATTTCAAACAGTTATTCAAAATCACTAACAATAGAAGCCTGTGCAGAAAAAGAATGTAAAACCTTAAATATACCTTCTAAATCCTCTCAAAATTTAGATTATCAATTTGAATTAGACAAAAGCAGAGAAATTGTTATTTCTTTTAAAGGCAAAATAGACAATAAAGAAATTTTAAAATATTATACTTTAGACTTAATAGTTAATGGTAGACCTGAAATCTTAATTTCAAATTTCAAAGCTTCTGAAGTAGATTATGATAAGAAAGGATATATTTATTTTGAAGTCAAACCAATTTTAGACTCAAAAAATATTAAAATAAGTATGAATGACAGAGATATTTTAAAAATACAAAACTTAAATGAAACTAAAATATTCAAAGTTCCAATTCATGGTTGGGAAATAAAAGACAATAAATTAAGATTTGATATTTCTTATCAAGATCAAAATGGAATTAACTACACAGGTTTAAGTGAGTTTGAAGTTAAAGTAAACGATGTAAGTTTCTTAAGAAAAACAAGTGCTTTCTTCCAAAGATTATTCTTTTCACTTTCAAAACCTGAAGTAACCAGTTTCTAAAAAGATTATATTTAAAAAGTTAAGGGTTAACATATACTTATGACTAACTATAAACTATGTTTTTCAATATCTCAAAGTCATACTAAGATTAAGCCTATGTTAAATTACATAGAAAAACAAGGATATAACCCACTTAAAACAGAAATAAGCCAAGATCAACTTTCAGTTATATTAACTACCGACAAACCAATTGCCTGGGAGACTATTGAAACCATTCTAAAATCACCACACACAAAAAGTGTAGGTAAACTAGCCGAGAATTTTAATAACTTTTTCCAAAATACATTATACACTTAGCAGATTTCCCACACTTAATACACTTCTCAGAAGAATGCTCAGAAATCATTACTCTTGAACTTGCTCCACCAGATTCATCTTTAATAAAATCTTCACATTTAGGTTCATTACAGAATGGAGCAATTACACCTTTTTTATTTTTAATTGCATCTTTAAAATCTTTAAAGGTTTTAACTTTAACAACTCCATCTTCAAACAATTTCTTAGACTTATGATGCATCTCTTTCTGCATCTCATCTAAAATAATATTAATTCTTCTTTTCAAATCTATAAATTTAACAACTTCTTTATGAAAATTATCTCTTCTTACAACAACAACTTGTGAATTTTCTATATCTTTTGGACCTATCTCAATTCTTAATGGAATTCCTTTTAATTCCCAATAATTAAACTTATATCCCGTACTATACTCTTCTCTTTTATCTAATAAAGCATCAAAAGCACTTAATTCATGAACTAATTCTTTTGCTTTTCTCAAAACCTTATCTTTGGTATCTTTAAATAATATGGGAACTATAACAACTTTATTTGTAGCCATCTTTGGAGGTAAAACTAAACCTTTATCATCACCATGGACACCAACTAAAACTCCTAACATTCTTGTTGTAATTGCCCAAGTATTTTGATAAACATATTCCTCAGCACCTTCTTTGTCTAAAAATTTAATATTATAAGCTTTTGCAAAATTCTGCCCATCGGAATGTGCATCTGGACCTTGTGCAAATCTTCCATTTAAAAAACATTCATGTGCATAAGTTGCTAATGCTCCAGCAAACTTTTCTTTTTCAGATTTTTTTCCAGCAACACTAAATAAAGCTAAATAATCATTAAGAATCTCTCTCCAAATTTCCATTATTTGTTTTATTTCTTCATCTGCTTCTTCTAAAGTAGCAAATGCAGTATGTCCTTCATTCCACCAAAATTCTCTTGTTCTCAAAAGTAAAGTAGGATGTTTAAATTCCCACCTTACAACATTATTCCACTGATTTAATTTTAAAGGTAAATCTCTCCAAGATCTTATCCATTTTGAATATGAATCATACATTATAACTTCTGAAGTTGGTCTTATTGCTAATCTTTCATTTAATTTAGTATCTCCTGCGTGAGTTACCCATGCAACTTCAGGTGAAAATCCTTCAACATGTTCTTTTTCTTTTTGTAATAAACTTTCAGGAATAAACAAAGGAAAATAACAATTTTTTACACCTAATTTTTTTATTCTTTCATCAGTTAATTTTACAATTTTTTCCCATAACTCATAACCTAATGGTCTCAAAACCATACATCCAGAAACAGCACTATAATCTGCTAACTCTGATTTAACAACAACCTGTGTAAACCACTCAGAAAAATCTTCAGATTTTTTTACTGTAATCCCCAAATTATCTTCTTTTTTATTCTTTTGGCCTTGCTCTTTTTGCATATCATTCTCAAAATATCGCTTTTTTATAAAGATTATGGTAAGATTTAAGAAATCTCAGCATTTTAAAACAATTTGGGCCTATGATGTAACCTGGATAGCATACTTGGCTTCGGACCAAGATATAGGGGTTCAAATCCTCTTAGGCCCATATGGACTCAAAAACCACAATTAAAGAATTAAAAGAGAAAATGAAAGTTTTCTCTGAAGAACGCGACTGGACTCAATTTCATGGTGCAAAAGATCTAGCTATTGCAATAAGTATAGAGGCAGGAGAACTTTTAGAACATTTTAGATTTAAATCAGAAAAAGAAATAGAATTAATGTTTAATAATTCAAAAAAGAAAGAAGATATTTGCAACGAAATAGCAGATATACTAACTTACTTAGTAAGACTTGCACAAAAATATAATATTGACTTATCTGACGAATTTAATAAAAAAATAGAAATATCTAAGAAAAAATATCCTATAGAAAAATTCAAAGGTTCAAACAAAAAATATAATGAAATTTAAAACACTAACTTATCTCTATGCACACTTAGACCTTCATTATCAATTGTCATTGGAAATATTTGTAAAGGATAATTAGTAGATCTCATTTTTAAAACTTCTAATGCTCTTGTTCTTATATTTCCCTTTCTAATACTATACAATAAAATCACACTATCAACTTCAAATTCTTCAGTTAAAGGATCATGCTCATCAGGATCAGTTTCATGCTCAGCAACAAACAAAGCTGTACAATCCCATCTTTTTATATTTTGAAACAAAGACATACAAGCCGCTCTTTGTGCTAATCCTTCCCTATGTAACATACTAAATGCACTCAAAGAATCGAACACGATTCTCTTAGGATTAATCTCTTTAATTACAGATTCTAAAATACCTCCCCCTTCTAATAAAATCTTTTCAATTTGAGCAGGTGTATAAGCTAAGATTGCTAATTTATTACTTTCTATTTTTTCTTTTAACTTCCAACCAAAACAATCCATATTTTGTAAAATCTCTTCTCCAGTTTCTTCAAATGAAATATAAACTCCCGCTTCATCATACTCTTCAATCCCTGTAACTAAAAATTGCATAGCAAATATACTTTTTCCAGAACCGGGACCACCTATAACCAAATTCATAGAATCTTTTCTAAAACCACCAGAGATTATTGGATCTAAACCCATTATTCCTGTAGCTAATCTAACACTAAAATTTGCACTTAAATCTCCCAAACCTTTTCTTAATTTATGTTTTATAGAAATATCTTCACCAGCTTCTTTTTTAGTTAATAATTGTAAACTTCCTTCGGGCCTATGAACAGAAATCTTTTTTCCAAGATGAACATGAACATCTTCAACATGCTTAGATTGCTCAACTTTAAATCTATTTTTAAGATGAGATTTAATAGCATTTATATGCTCTCTTTCCATATCTTTATACGACCCCCTTCTCATATTATTATCTAAATATCTTACATTTATAACATTTACTACTTTTTTAAATAATTATATGCAGAAACACCTGCAACAGCACCTTCACCAACTGCAACAGAAACTTGTTTAACTTTAGATTTACTAGTTATATCGCCTGCAGCAAATATTCCTTTAATATTTGTTTTTTGTTCATCATCAACTTTAATAAAACCTTTTTCAGTTTTAACTTTTAAATTATTTAATAATGAACTGACAGGAACAAAACCAACTTCTATAAACAAACCCTTAACTTTAATTTCTTTTCCACTATCTAAAACAACAGATTCCAAAAAGTTATTTCCTTTTAACTTTTGAATATTAGAATTATAAATAATTTCAACCTTCTTTCTTTTTAACAACTTATCAACTTCTATACCTTCTCCTTTTAATTTATCCCCTCTATAAATCAGATAAACTTTTTTTGTAAGTTCAGATAGATTTAATGCTGCAGCAACTGCAGAATTTGCTCCACCAACAACAGCAACTTCTTTTTTAGAGAACATAGCACCATCACACAAGAAACAATAACTTACTCCTTTTCCTAAGAACTTTTCTTCGTCTTTTAATCCTAATTGTTTATGCCTTACACCTGTAGCAATAACTAAAGATTTACTTTCATAAAACTTCTCAGCACAATAAACTTTAAAACCAATTTTAGTTTTTTCAATTTTCTCTACAACTTCTTCTTTTATTTCAACTCCAGATTTTTTAGCTTGTTTAAGAAAATCTTGCTGTAACTCCACCCCAGAAATTTCCTTAACACCCGCATAATTATGAATCCATGGTGCGGTTACTAACGTTCCACCACCAGGTTCATACAACATTAAAGTCTTTAATTTATATCTAGAAGTATAAATACTACAACTTACACCTGCAGGTCCTCCCCCAATAACAATTATATCATAAGTCATACTACTATTAAAATATGAAAGCTTTTAAATATTTGCATATATTCTAAATAATATGGAATACGCAACTCCAACTCAAAGATCAAGCAAGAGTCTTAAAAAGAAATTTAAATTCTACAAACACGGCGGACCAACACGTTCTAGAAATAAGATTTAATTATTTTTCGATTTCCTTTTTTAAATTTTTAATAATCTCCTCTCCACAATTATTCCAAAAGTTTAATATTTCTTCTGCTTGTCCCAAACTAGCCCTAAATCCTCTATAATTAATATCATGCCTTATTCTCTTGAATCTATCAAGGGAATTTAATTTGATTTTTTCCTTGATATCTAAATCTTTTAGACTCTCCAAACTTATTTCATGATTTGAAGGTTCATAATTTAAAAGTCCCCATTTAACTTCTCCAAGTTGTCTTATTGACTCATAAGTTTCCCTAAATATTAAAGTAGCCGATTCATCAGTAATTGAGATACATTTAACAACAGCCATATTCATTTCTGCAGAATTAATTAAAGATTTTATTTTTTCAAAATCACTTTGTTTCTTTCTTAAAATACCTGCTTTCAACCAAATAGAAAGAAACTCTTTATTCATTATTCACCTCTAAAAATCCATATAATATAATACCATTAACTAAATTGCTAAATAGGTTAGAATTTATATTTTCTCTGTTAAACAAATGAATTTGTATATTTCTATGAATATATTCTTCAAAAACAGACAATTCTTTTAGATTTATAGTATTATATTCTGTATCTTCAGTTTCTATAGCAATATCAATATCTGAAGTAGAAATATCCTCTCCTTTTCTAAAACTACCAAATAAAATAATTGATTTGGGATTATTAAAATGGGCTCCAAGAAACTCAACTAAACCACTGTTATAAATAAAATTTAAGTTATAAACAATTTTGTTTTTAATATAATTCCAGTTTTGTAAATTTGCTTTTACTCTCCAAATCTTACTTAATTTTTCAATAGTAATAATTTCTAGTTTAAATAATTCATCTAATATCTTGCCTAAATTAGCTTTTGCAACACCCGCTTCTCTAGCAATATCGCTAAGACTAAACTCTTTCTCAGGATACTTAAATAAGAGGTTATATACCCTAGTTATAGCATTTTCTTCATATAACTTTAGGTACTTCTTTTGAATTAATGGTTTCATTATAGAACATATGTTATATAATAGAACTATTTAAATCTTTTGCTTTTTTACGATTTTTTCAAATAAAACTTCCTTTTCTCTTCTGAAAACTTTTCAATAGCATACCTTAACATTGTTCTTGGCATTACTCTATAATACCTCCTTAAGAAATCCTCTTCAACTTTTAAATTTCTCTTTCCAATCTCTCTTAACATCCACCCAACAGCTTTATGTATTAAACCCACAAACTTTTAGATTTAACAAATTTAGATAAAATAGATTTATCTTTATCATAAAGATAGTCTCCAATTATATTTGGAGCAGATAAATCAACTAAATCCCAATTATTAATATATTCAGTATTTTTTAGATACTCTTGAAATATTCTTTCTTTAATTTCAAAACTTCCTTTTTTATACTTATCAATTAAAATAAACAAAGCAGTTAATCTACACTCATGAATTCTAGATTTTAATAAACTTAAACACTCTTCTAAACTTATCGCTCTATGTTTTTTAGCAATTATCCTTTGTTTTGGAACAACTATACCCCAAAAAACATCTCCTTCACCATATTCACCTTTTCCAGTTTTAAAGAATCGCATTAAAATCTTTGCTTTCTTAGGATCTGCGACCTTTTTTATATCTGCCATTAATAAATTAAGAGTCATAGTATTAAAAATAAAAAAGAGTTTATAAAACCTGCCGTATTAACTCTAAATATGTTTACAGACAGCCTTAAAAGAACCTTATTTGCTTCTTCAACACTTATAGGTATGACTATTGGTGCTGGTGTTCTTGGATTACCTTATATTATTAACAAGGTTGGCTTATCAACTGGCCTTTTAGCAATTATACTTGCAGGTTTAATTTTCTTAATAGTAAATCTCTTTATGGGAGAAATTGTCTTAAGAACCTATCACAAACATCAACTAAGTGGTTATGCTTACAAGTATCTTGGAAACAAAGGAAAAAATTTACTAACTTTTTCTTTAATCATTTTAACTTATGGTGCTTTATTAGCCTATATTATTGGTGTGGGTGAAGTATTAGCAACTCTCTTAAACTTACCAATAATAATTACAGCTTCAGCTTATTTTGCTTTAATGTTAATATTTACTTATCCCAATATTAAAAAAGCAGAAGGTTATGAAAGTTTATTCGTATTCTTAAAGATAAGTTTGATTTTAGCTCTAGCAATTATTCTAATTCCAAAAATGAATGTTTTAAATTTAAAAGATTTTAATTTTTATAAAATTTTAATTCCTTTTGGTATTGCTTTTTTCTCTTATGGCGGAACTTTAGCAGTCCCAGAAATGATAAATGAATTAAAAGATAAAAAACAACTTAAAAATTCTATAATTTTAGGAATGTTAATAACTATGATTATTTATATTATATTCTCAGTTTCATTTATAGGCGCATTTGGTTCAAATATAAAAGAAATTGCAGTTTTAAATCTAGATTCTGAACTTTTATCTTTATTAGGAAATTTGTTTATTTTCTTTGCACTAAGCTCTAGTTTTATTGTAGTTACAATTGGAATGAAAGATTTATTTCATTATGATCTAAACATCAGAAAAAAACTAGCTTGGTTATTAGTAATCATACCTCCCTTTATTCTATTTATACTTGGATTTAATAGTTTTATAGAAACTATTTCAATCGCGGGAAGCTTTGCAATGGGTTTAGAAGGCATTCTTATTATCTTAATGTATAACAGTGCTAAAAAACACTCAGAAAGAAAACCTGAATATGAAATTAAGCATTATAACCTATTAAGTTATGTTCTTTTAATTGTATTCTTATTAGTAATTGTTTATCAAGTAATTAGTTTAATCTAAGAAAACCTTTATAAGCCTTTTAACTAATAATCTCAAAATGATTAAAGCGTATGCTAAAACAATCCAAGGATTAGAAGAAATAAGTATAAAAGAGATTAAAGAACTATTAAATATCTCATCAAAAATTCTTTATCCAGGTATGCTTACTTTTGAAACTAAAACTTTAGAAGATATTGCTAAATTAACCTATCATTCTCAAAGTCTTCTAAAAACAGGAGTATTACTACAAACAGGAAAATTCAAAGAATTAAAAGATATTGTAAAAGAAATAAAATCAACAAAATTAGATTGGAAATATGAAACATTTGCAATAAAATCTACAAGACAAGGAAAACATAATTTTAGTTCAAAAGAAATAGAACATGAAATTGGTTCAATTATAAAAGGAAAAGTAAACTTAGAAAATCCACACACTCTTTTTGCAATTGAAATACAAGATAATAATTATTTATTTGGAATAGACTTTGCAGGATTTCCCCTAGACAAAAGATTTTATAGAGTAAAAATGAGTTTCAGTGCATTAAACTCAATAGTTGCCTATGCAATGATAAGATTAAGTGATTATAAGAATATACTCTTAGACCCTTATTGTAGAGATGGAATAATCTTAATAGAAGCAGATTATTTTAACTCTAAATTATTTATACATCAAAAAAAATTAGCTTATGAAAATTTCTTAAAATTAAAAATAGAAAATCCACCAAAAGCAAACTCAAGAATTATAGGCTTTGCAGAAAACATTGGCTCTTTAAAAAATTCAAAAATAAACATTTCAATGGCAGATGCAAAAGTCGAATTAGCAAAAAGAGAAGTAGAATGGATAGAAACAATGTTTAAAGATAATGAATTAGAAGCAGTAGTTTCATTCCCACCTTATATTTGTAAAAGGAATAAAAAACCAGAAGTTTTAAACTTCTACAACCAACTTTCAGAAGCTCTAAGAAATACCTTAAAAAACAAAGGAAAATTAGTTATTAATACTCCTAATCCAGATTTGAAAATACCTGATTTTAAGCAAGTTAAGAAATTAAACTATCAAATTGGTGACTTAAAAAGCTTTATTTATGTTTTTGAGAAATAGAAAGGTTTATAAACTAATATAGACACGTGTAATTATTAATGGACACATACCATATAAAATGGACAAACCTGCAATCTGAAATATTTAGATTATTATGTATAAAAGCAGGAACTAGCTTAAATTTAAGAAGTATAGCCAGACACTTAAAAAAATCTCCCACTGCAGTTTCAAATGCCTTAAAAGGATTAAAAAAAGAAGAACTAATAAATGTTAAAAAAATAGAAAATTTAAACCTACTCTCAATTGAATTAAATAGAGACAATTCAACAGCCATAGAATTAAAAAGAGTCGAAAACTTAAAGATAATTTATGAATCTCAAATAATAAAAACCTTAAGAGACAATTTTCCAGGGAGCACAATAATCCTCTTTGGAAGTTATTCTAAAGGAGAAGATATAAATTCTAATAAAACAGAAGAATACCATTCAGATATAGATATTGCAATAATAGGAACAAAAGAAAAGAATATAAACTTAACAAAATTTGATAAATTACTTGAAAGAAGAGTTGTCCTTAATTTTTACCCTTCTTTTAAAGAAATACATAAACATTTAAAGGATAATATTTTAAATGGAATAATCTTATCAGGAAGTGTAGATTTATGACCTTGCCTAAAGAATTTGAATATTATATAATCAAAAAAAGAATTAAAAAGTCTGCCCCAGATAAACCAAGAGCTGAATTCTTACTTAAAGAATCCGAAACTTCATTAGAAGGCCTAAAAGAAAGAATAAATATTATTGGTATTAATGATAAAAATGCAAATTCAATAATAAAAGATTGTTATGATATAATAATGGAAAATATAAGAGCTAAACTCCTTTTAGGGGGGTATTCTGCTTCAGGAAGTTATGCGCATGAAGCTGAAATTGCTTACCTTAAAAAACTCAAATTTCCAGATAGCGAAATTTCATTTTTAAATGAACTGAGGTATTTTAGAAATTCTGTAACTTATTATGGTAAAATATTAAATCAAGAATATGCAAAAAAAGTATTTAATTTCTTAAATCAGATTATTAAAAAACTAAAGGAGACTTAAAAAATCATGCCCTCTAAAACTATTAAAGAACCAAAAGAAGAAGCTGAAAACTTCCATTGGACTAAAGCAGTAATTGAAAAAATAAAAAAAGAGCATGGAAACAAAAAATCTTATGTTTGTGCTTCTGGAATCTCACCTTCAGGTTATGTTCATATAGGACATTTTAGAGAAATATTAACTTCAGAATTTGTAGCTAAAGCCTTAAGAAAAGAAGGTAAACAAGTGAGATTTATTTATTCTTGGGATAATTATGATAGATTTAGAAAAGTTCCACTAGATATTCCAAAAGAATTTGAAAAATATATTGGATTGCCTATTTCAGAAGTTCCAGATCCATGGAAATGCCATAAATCATTTGCAGAACATTTTGAAAAGACTGCTGAAACAGATGTAAAGCAAGCAGGCATAGAAGTAGAATTTATAGATCAGAGTAAAATGTATAAAAGTTGTAAATATGCTGATGATATCAAAAAAGCTCTGCTAAATAAAGCAGCAATTAAAAAAATATTAAATAAATATAGAAAAGAACCACTAGAAAATGATTGGTATCCTACAACAATTTATTGTGAAAAATGCAATAAAGACAACACCAAAATTTTAGATTATGATAATAATTACACTTTAAGTTATGAATGTACTTGTGGCTATTCTGGAAAAATTAATTTCAAAAAAGTAGGTAATGTTAAACTTTTATGGAGAGTTGACTGGCCTATGCGTTGGCATTATGAACAAGTAAGTTTTGAACCGGGTGGAAAAGATCACTCTTCTCCTGGAAGTTCATATGAAACAGGAAAACAAATACTTCCTGCAATCTGGGGAAATATACCTCCAACTTATCAAGTATATGAATGGATAGGTATTAAAGGCTTGGGCGGTAAAATGTCTAGTTCAAAAGGTAAATTAATTCTTCCAAGAGATGCAATGGAAATTTACGAACCAGAAATTATAAAATGGTTATTCGCAGGAACTCGCCCAAATAGAGAATTCTCAATAGGCTTTGATTTAGATGTTTTAAAAATATATGAAGACTTTGATAAATGTGAATCAATTTATTACAAAGAAACAAAATTAGAAAATAAAAAAGAATATGAAAAACAAAAAGATATTTATGAACTATCTGTAATTAATCTAGAAAAGAAAAAACCAGAAAGACCACCATTTAGACATTTAGTTTCTCTAGTTCAAATGTACGAAGGGGATTTAAAGAAAATAGAAGAATTATATCCAAAAAACAAATATGCTTTACAAAGAGCAAAATGTGCTTTAAATTGGATTAATAATTATGCTCCAGATCAAGTTAAATTTAGTGTTCATAAAGAAGTAACTAAGGAAATACTAAACAAATTAACAGTTTTAGAAAAACAAAGTATTCAAGAACTTTCCAGCTATCTTGAAAAAAACATTAAAAAAATAAAAGAAGAAGAATTATTTAATAAATTCTATGAAATTTGTACAAAATATAAAATAAATAATCAAGAATTTTTCAAAGCAGTTTACTTGATCTTAATTGGAAAAGAACGTGGACCGAGACTAGCAGGTTTCTTGTTATTATTAAATGAACGTGCAATTAAACTATTAAAACAAGTTAAATAAAACTTAAACCTCTAATTTAGGTTCTTAAATTCGGAGAATTTAATGAAAAAGAAAGGTTGCAGGACAGAACGTGAATTAGTCCATCTATTTTGGGATAATGGGTGGAGTGCATCAAGGGTAGCTGGTTCTGGAAGCACAACCATACCTGCCCCAGACATCATTGCAGGTAAATCAGGAAGAGTTCTAGTTATTGAATGTAAAGCAAGAAAAGAATCAACAGCATATCTAACAAAAAAAGAAGTTGAAGAATTAACCTTATTTGCAAATATTTTAGGTGCAGAACCCTGGATAGGTGTTAGATTTAATAACACAGAATGGAGATTTATTGAAACTTCAAAAACAAAATTAAGTAGAGGAGATAATCATGTTATTACTTTAGACGAAGCAACTAAAGAAGGTTTAACTTTTAAAGATTTAACTTTGGGAGGCCAAAAATGATAAATTACAATGGAATAAATGACCTTAAAAAAGAAGAAATTTCAAAAATAAAAGAAATTTCAGAGCACGAATTAACAAAATTAGAACATTGTGGAAAAATCTCAGAAGCGCGATTAACTTTAAAAGTGCACCCGCTAGAAAAAAAAGCAAAACAATATACTATTAGTTTAAATGCTAGATGTAAAGAGGTTTTCTTTGAATCAAGTGCCTCAGACTGGGAATTATCAACTGCAATTCATGCATCTTTTCAAAAAATGTTTAATGAAATTAAAAAGAAATTAAAATTAGTTGGATAGTTTATTTCACATAAACTATTTTTATTTTTTGTTTATTAGCCACACCCAAATAAACACCGGAACTTAATTCCATTCCCAAACCATTAGTTCCATCCCATTCTACTTTTCCATTAGAATCAGTTTTAAGATTGGTAATAAACTCTCCTACAACACTATAAATCATAACATCTGAATTAGCATTATATTTCAAAGTAGTTTTATCTGTAAAAGGATTTGGATAATTTATTAGTTCAGTTGAAGGGCTATCTGTATTAGGATTTGTTGGTGTAACTGCTTGCCAATTTAACAATTGTGCAACAGTATCAACTTTTGCTTTAATTTCATCTGAATTTGAAATAATATGTTCTAATCTATTTTGTCCTATTATAGAAAGTATATTTGCTTCATCATATTCTTGCTGAGGTTTTTGTTCAGTAGAATACATTAAATTTATCCAGGTTTTATCTCCATTACTTGCTTCATAACAAATACCATCAATTGTATCTCCATTAACATCAGCTTGATTATATTCATAACAATTTGGCTCTAGAAAATCTACATTATAATTTATCTTTGCAGTATTTACAAATTCTTTATACAAGTCAGAAACAGTTACTGCCAAAGCATCTTTAGCAGATAATAAAGCAAGTCCTCCTGCTAAAACTACTGCACCAATTTTTCTTTTAAAGGGAATTTTTCTTATCCAATCATATTTACTCCCTTCTTCACCACTTTTATCCTTCCTACTTCTAAAAAATCTGTTTCTACCTTTCTCAATAGCTTGATCTATTTTTCTCTTTCCACTAATAGCTTTATCCCATTGCATTTTAAATATTTAAAACTCCTACATTGTTTGTTTCATCATCTTCACTTACTAAACTATCTGGATCCACAGTTGCAGTTACAGTATAACCTGGAGCTTTATAATTCCAGTAAGCAAATATAGTAGTATAAGAATTTCCTGCAACAGTCACTTTATTACTTAAAGTTGAAGTTCCGGTATTAACACTCCATTTAATCTCTTCTTGGGTATTTCCATTATTATAAATATTAAAACTAATTACAGTATTACCTGAAGAAGTTTGCAATTTATCTAATTTTAAATTTAAAATCTGAAAATCTTTTCCAGAATTAATATCATTAACAGTTACTGTCCATTCAACAGCTTTAGAATTATCAACAACTGCTCTCAAAGTATGAACTCCTGCACTTCTTGAATTTGTACTTAGAGTGTAACTTTCTGATTTTCCTTTATACAATCCGTCTAAATACCAAGCAGGATTTTTTTGTGCTTTTACATTAAAGATTTGTTGCTCACCTTCATTCAAAGTCAAACTTAAACTTGAAGGAGAATATTCACTTATTGTAATTTCATCACTTGTTACAGTAATTGTTTTTTTACTTGTGCTTAAATCTCCATCTTTATCAGTAGTAATAAATTCAACTTCATAAGTTCCTTGAGTTTGGAAAGTATGTGTTATATCTTTTTGTGTTGAACTTGAACCATCTTTAAAATTCCAATTATAAGCAACTGGAGAATTTCCACCAACAACCATACCAGTAAATTTAACAGTAAATGGTGCTTTTCCTTTAATTAAATCTGCTGAAGCAATTGCTAAAGGATTTTCATTATTATAACTATCACATGCATCACCATTACCATCTCCATCTGCATCTTGTTGATTTGGATTTTTATTATTAGGACAATTATCTAAATTACCACAAATTCCATCTTTATCATAATCATCGTCTTTATCTAAAGGACAAGTATCACAAGCATTTCCTTTTTTATCATTATCAGAATCTTCTTGTCCTGGATTACCTAGACCTAAACAATTATCAATAGCATCATCAACACCATCATTATCTGCATCTACAGCTTGTTGACCCCAAGGCAACCAAGGTGAATAATAAACCCTTCCTCTTGTTGCATCATCAAAGATATCATAGATTAAGGTTTGAATAACATTTTCATCATCAGTTCCCCATTGATTATTTTCTAAATGAATGTCTTGATTTCCATAATTATACACAGCATATTCTTTTGCACCTAAAATAATGTTGTCATGAATATTATCTGTATAATTATAATTATATAAACGTAGCCCATATGTACAATTTTCAATTCTGTTCCCATAAATTTCATTATTACCATAATCATAAGGACGTGAATCACTTAAAGTTATTCCCTCCCCGTAAATTAAAATATTATTTTTAACTAAAACATTTTTTGTATTATAAAGCCTAATAAAAACATTATCACTGGGTTCGTCGTTATTTATAGGAAAATAACTCTTACCAGAAAGATAATTATTTTCAATTTGATTATTATCTCCTCTAATAAATAAAGAGGAATTAACAAAAGCATTTGTTGAAACAAAACCATTCTTCCCACTAATAATTAAAGAAGAATTAGTCAAGGTATTGTCAAAGAAATTAACATTGTCAGAAGTTCCTCCAATACTCAACCCACCCATACCCTTAAACTCATTTTCAGAAATATCTAAATTATTACCTGAAAAATAAATATCTGAATTATCAAAAGTATTACTTCCTATCTCAGAATCATTAAAATTGTAAAAAGCATAACTTCCACCACTAATAAAATGGTTGCTTATAATTTTTGAATCCTTTCCACTTTTTAAGTCAACAGTTCCATTAAAAGTATTATCTTCAAAAATAACATTATCAAAATATCCGCTTAAATCCCCATCCAAACCAAAATAGTCTATAGCAAAATTATTATTTTCTATAATTCCATTCTTAATATTACCAATACTTGCTCTACCTGATGAATGAGTTATAGATAAGTCTTCTACATTAAAAGCTCCAATCTCTTGTTTAATGTTTTTAAAAGTAACATTTTTATTATTAATCCAATATCCTGAAAAATCAGGATTATCAATCCATAATCCATATGCTCCTGCACCTTCGGCATTTTCTATATAAATATTTTCTCCACCAGAAATACCTCCACTTCCACCATAAATATAAACATCTTTAGCCCCATCAGCGTTAAAATATGAATTAATTACAGTTATATTCTCTACAAAATTTGCACTAAAACCTAAAGGACTATTAATAATATAAGTATTATTTTGTAATCCATCCGTATAGCCACTTATTCCAAATCCCGAAGTATAATTAGAAGTCATATTGGAAATATAAAAATCAGAAGCATCTAAATAAACGCCATAATAAACCCCTTCTATATAATTATTGGTAAATCTACCCCCCTTACCCGAAATAAATATACTTCTATCATACTCTGTTCCATAATCCATAAACTGATTAGAATCAAAAATATTATTTTCTCCATTAGCATAACTATAATATTGTGCACTAAAAATATTATTCTGAATTAAATTATTATTAGAATTAACTAAATTTATACCACCAAACATTCCTTTAACATAATTGTTAATTATGATATTATTATTTGAATCTGAAAACCAAAGAGTTGCGCTATCAAAAAGATTACAATTTTTAACAGTTACTCCAGAAACACTTGTAAAATTAAACCCTGAATCATAAATTCGCTTACCTTTAATATAATAATTATCACAATCTAACTCAACATCTGAATGAGTTATTTGAGGATAACCATAAGAAGTAAAAGAAATATTCGAAATAAGCTTAACACTATTTCCAGCATTTAATTGCATAGTCACACAGTCAATTGTAGAACATTCTGAGTAAGAACTAACAAAACAAGCTAGTAAAAGTATCCATATTCCAAAAATAAGGAATTTTCTGCTCATTTAGTATTTAAAGACCATTTGCTTTAAAAAACTAACCCAAAAATAAGCTTAAAACAGCTTATTTAAGGCATTTACCACGCTGAAACAGACACATAAATAGTTTCTAATTTATTTCCACCCAAATCCACAAAACCTTCTGGATCATAAGAAGGATCATCTTTAATTAATCTTAAAGGTAATTCATAAGTATATACTGGAATACCTGCCGAAGGTTCTGTATACGTTAAAGAATCTTTAGTTTTACAAAGCTTACTCGAATCAATTTTTAATTTAAATCCCCAAAGATCACATTTTTTTTGATCAAGTGAAGGAGTCATACAATTAGGCAAATAAATATTTCCTTGATTATCTCTCAAACATATTTGGAAATTTCTTCCAGATGGATAATTCCAATTAGTTTTAACCTTTAAATAATTATTTTGGGTAACCTCATAAATTCCGTCTGGATTTTGAGCCCATTTTAAAAAACCATCTGTACAACTCGCGGGAGCCCCATCACTTTCAGCACACATTACAAGTTTATATAACTTCTCCAAGCTTACTCCACTAAACTCAACAGTTCCTGTTCCAAGATCACAAGTTAAAGGGTCATCACATTCATCCGTCCCAGAACCAGAAGAGGAAGTAGGATTTAATGAAACTTCATTATTCTTATCATAATAAATATCATAATAACCTTCACCTAAGGTAGGCAAACTAAGTTCATTTGATAAAATAGAAAAACCTACTTCATTATTATCTTTATCTTTTATTTTAAAATAATCTTTTTGACAAGAAGTTTTACAATCAAAATCAGATAAATCTATTGTATAGCTCCCTGAGATCTTAACATACACTCTCTTCCTATAGAAAACTGAAGTTACACAATATAAATCAGTTGTAGGATCATCACCACAAATTGGATGTCCTTTTATATCATAACTCCCACTATCATCAGGACCATACAAAAAATTATCCATAACAATATGAGTTAAAACATCTCCTTCCCAATCATCTTGACTTGACCAAGGTTGCCAAAGAATAAACAAAGCCAACATCCCAGTAATAAATATACCCATACTTATAGCCCAGTCTATATGGCTCATACCTCTTTTATTGAACATATTTACAATTAAAGAAAGATTATTTATAAAGATTTGTGAGAATTAATTAAGATAATGCGTATCATTAAAAAAATTTATTCTAAAACCACATTTATATTTTTTATCAAAATCTATTTCAGTTAAAGAACACTCATGTATTTTTAATTTAAAAATTGAATCCTGAATGTTTATTCCAAGTAAATACCCTATAAATATCTTCAAAAAGCCTTCATGAGAAACGATTAAAATAATTTCATTCTGACTAATTTCATTAAAAATATAATTCAAAAATTGTTTTGCTCTTTCTTGAACCATTAAAAAGCTTTCCCCATTTGGAGGACATAAATTTTCAATTTTATCTCCCAATCCTTCCCAATTTATTTCATCTTTAGATTTTCCTTCAAAATCACCACTATTTCGTTCATTTAACAAGGGATTATATACTATTGGAACATTAATTAAATCCTGGATTATTTTAGAAGTATCTTTACATCTCAAAAGATTACTCGAAATAATTAAATTTAATTTGTATAACTTTAAATATTCAGCCAATTTTTTTGTTTGTAAAATTCCTGATTCAGTTAAAGTTAAATTGCCATCTAAATTTATTATAGAAAAATCATTTTTAACTTCTCCATGCCTTGTTAAAAGTAGTTTCATTTTATATTATTTTTTAATTAAATTTATAATTTGATTGGCAACTTCCTCTGCACTTAGCAGATTATTATCTATTAAAGTTTCATTTAAGTTATATGGTTTATTTTTTTCAAATAAATTGTTTATATAAACAATTTTGTCAATACTTCCAGGCCACATCCGATTGGGACATTTATTTCTAATTAAATTTTGTTCTAATGAACAAGATAATCTTATTAATTTACCCTCTCCACTTATTTGTTTTTTCATTTGGTCTAATAAATCTTGATCTGCTAAAACCCATTCAAGAAGCGTAAAATATCCTTCTTGAATAAAACTATTTGCTAAAAGAATAGTATTTTTTGCACATAAAACCCTATTTTTATAAGAAGGTTCTTTATCACCAATATATTTTCTTAATTCCCCACAATCTATTAAAGCAAAATTTATGCGACTTTTATGAAAATAAGGGATTAATTTCTTAAGGGTAGTAGTCTTTCCTACACCTATATTTCCTCTTAAAATAAGGTAATCATATTTTATTTCCAACATTGTGGATCCCTCTCAAAATAATTTTTATTTTCAGACCAGGCAACAGCCCTACATCCTCGACATAAAGAAATAATTTCACAATCTGAACAAGCCTTGATTTTATGAATTTCTCTATATTTATTCATCTCTTCTGAAGAGATAAAAAAATTTCTTATAGAGGTTTCTTTTATATTACCTATTGGTTCCGAAAGTCTTCTACAAGCATACAAAGTTCCATCAGGTTCCATACAAAATCCATTTCTACCTATACTACATCCTCCATAAATCTTTTTATCTTGAGGAATTTGATTTAAAAAAGAAGGATTTTCTTTATTTAATTCATAAAAAAATAGACTCCATAAAGGATCTTTAAAACCGAAAGTATTAATATCAAAACCTTGATTCTTTAACTTTTTATAAACAGAATATACTTGTAATAAAAAAGTTTTGTACTCGAATGGTTTAAAACATTCTTCTTTAATCCTCTTACCCTGCCCAATAGGAACTAATCTGGCAAAATCAAAAACTAAAATATCTCTAGGGACGAGAAATTCAATCAATTCAGGTATATCTAAATAATTTATTTTAGAAACTGTACTCATAATCATTACTGGAATATCATGGCTTCTTAATTTAATAATTCCTTCTAAATTTTCATCAAAACTACCTTTTCCACGTATAAAATCATGCGTATCCTTTAATCCATCGAAACTTAATTGATATTTAGAAACATTATTCTTTTTAAGCATTTCAAGATTTTTTTTATTTAATAAAGAAGCATTTCCTAACATAACTATCTTCACTTTATTTTGATTGGCATAAGCCAATAAATTATTGATATCTTTTTTTAATAAAGGATCTCCACCCGTAAAAGAAATACTTGGAATTAAATTAATAAGTTCAGAAAATTGCACTAAATCATCTATTACTTTAAAAGATTCACTTAAACTAAGCTCATCAAGATTACTTGATTTTTTATTTATATAACAGTGTTTACATGAATTATTACATTTATTAGTTATATGCCATTGTAAATTAAATTCATTCTCGAATCTCCTACCTTGAATTGGATCCATATTAAAAAAAATTTATTCTTGAATATAACTTCTACAAGAAGCCTGACAAGCTCCCCCAGTACAAAAACTTTCACAATCTCCACAATAAACCAACAATTTTTGAAGAGAACCCTTAATTTTTATGGATTCGCTCCAAAAGGCATAAACAGACAATTTTTTTGTTTCTTGTGGGGTCAATCTCTTTATAGAAGGAATTCCAAGTACTTTCTCTTCAACTTTAGAAATACAATTTAAATTATTCTGAAATACCTCAAGAAATTCTAAGCTCATATAAGTCCCTCCCGTAGATTTATTTTTTGATTATTATTAACTAAATGGCTTTGGTGCAATCCTTCTAAAAATTTAAATAAAAGAGGGTTTTACCCCTCTTTATGGTTCGCAAGAACACAAAAAGAGGTAAACCCCATGAAAGATATATATTCAGATTATTTAAAATTTGTTAAAAATGCTTTAAAAATTGCTACAAAAATTCCAAAATATTTTTCAAAGTTTTCAAATAAAATATATTGCAACTATCAAAAGTGTGCAATATATTTGTTTATGCAAAAGCTTAAAACAACTGCACGAGGTGTAATCTCGTTAATTAAAGCATCTTCAGAAATACAAATGCTTCTTGAATTAAAAAGAATCCCAGTTCATACCACTATAATTCGATTTGGTAAAAAAATTGAAAAGCGAATAGACAGGTTGTTAGATATAAGACAAGCAAATAATGTTGCAGTTGATTCAACTGGCTTTGAAACTGAATCAAAAAGCTACTATTTCAGAAATATTCAAAATAGCGATAAACCTCAGAAAACAAAGAGATACGTTAAATTAAGTGTGTGCGTAGATACAGATAAACTATTTATTTTAAAATATAAAATAAGAAGAAAATTGAGAAATGATCACATTGATTTTAAAAAGGTATTACAAAATATTGAAACAAAAAAAGTTTTTGCTGATAAAGGATATGACAGTAAAAAGAATAGGCAGTTTGTTTTAAACAAATTGCGAGCTATACCAATTATACCTGTAAGAGGGCATAATAACTTTTATGGCTATTTAAAGCTTGGAAAGAAAGTTGATGGTCGAGATTATCATCAAAGAAGTAAAGTTGAGACTGTATTTTCTATGATTAAAAGAAAATATGGTTCTGTTTTGAGAAACAAAACCTTTGCAACTCAGAAAGTCGAACTTATAAGCAAGTTAATTGCCCATAATATTGACAGAATGCAATATTATTTTTTGTTCTTATCAAGAGGGTTGCACCAAAGCC